>NZ_JBFBBD010000017.1:0-108433 GCF_040689515.1 Streptomyces sp. NPDC051173 | reverse complement strand
TCTACCCCGTGCTCCCCCCAGATAGGCGCCGTCCGCTTTCCTGTGCCGAAACGGCCGTTTCGGCACAGGAAAGCGGACGGCGGCAGGAGCTATTCGTCTTCGGTCTCGTCGTCGCTGGCTGTGGCGAAGAGGCCGCCGAGCTGCGTCTTGACGAGTTGGAGGGCGGCGCGGGTGTCGTCGAGGGAGGTGGAGAGCAGTTCGGAGTGGTCGTTGGTGGACTGCTGGAGGGCGGTGAAGCGGGCGTGGAGTTTGGCCGCGTCGTCGTACTGCTTGTTGCGCTGGGCCTCGGCGATGTCCTGGGCGAGCTCGTTGAGGTCGTCCTGCGCCTTGGTGGTGAAGGCGGCGACGACCATCTCGCGCATTTCTTCCTGGTCCGGGAGGGGAACGCGGACCAGGTTGCTGCCCTGACCGAAGCGGGCGACGAGTTCGCGCAGGGCGGCGAGGGTGGAGGAGTGCTGGCGCTGGACGAAGTAGACGCCGCCGGTGGGGCGGACGCGGATGGCGTCGAGGTCTTCGACGTACCGGCGGATCAAGGACCGCAGCTTGTCGCTGGTGAGGTAGGTGCAGCGGTGGTGATAGCTGTCCTCGATGGCGGCGAGCATCTCGTGGACGGTGGTCTGCTCGTCCTCGGGCAGCTTGGCGATGGCGGCGTGGTTGGGCTCGACCTGGAGGGTGCCGGCGCCGTCGGCGCTCCCGGCGTTGTTGTCGCGGTGGAAGGTGCAGACGGCGAGCCGGGTGTCGTACTTCAGGCTGCTGCTTTCCTCGTCGCGGACTTCGCGGATGACGTGGCGGACGATGCTGCCGCCGTCGCGGCGTACCGGGCGGACCATGAGGGTCGCGGACTTGACCTTGCCCAGCTCGTTGCGCCGCCGGCGGCCGCGCCGGTAGGCCGGGCCGGTGGCGCGGGGGTCGTCCAGGGGGTAGGTCACGCGGACACCGTCGGGGCCGGTGACGCGCTCGAAGGCATCAACCTGGCGCAGCGGCGGGGGGAGGAGCTTCTCGTCCAGGTCCAGCTCGCGGAACCAGTCGGCGAGGTCGTCGCGGGTGACGTCGCCGTCGAAGACGCTGTAGAGGACCATGTGGCCGAGCAGGGGCGCGTCGGCGTCCTGGTTCATGGCCTCGGTGTAGGTCTCGAAGACGGCTTCTGGCGTCTTGACCTCGGTATTCTGCGTCACGGTCTGCTGCTCGTACACGATGGGACTCCTGCTAAAACGGGCGTTTGGGTATGGAGTAACGGGGCTCCCGCCGGGCGGGGCCGCCGACGGTCAGATCGTGCGGAAGAGGTTGGCGGCGGCGCGTGGGTCGGTGAGGTCGTCGATGGCGCGGAGGTTGTCGCACAGCGCGTCGAGGACGGAGCCGGGGCCGGTAGAGGGTTCGGTGCCGATGGCGATGCCGAAGGTGCGGAAGCCGAGCGCGTGCTTGGCCTGGTTCCAGCTGTGCATCCATTCCTCGCTGACGCTGCACTCGCCGTCGGTGATGAGCACGATGTCGCCGCGCGGGCGGCCCTCGTCGTTGTACTCGGCGTCCAGGAGCTCGGCGGCCGTTGTCAGCGGGGCCTGGTAGTCGGTGCCGCCGCCGAAGAAGTGCTCCGCGAAGTCGACCACGGCGGCGATGTCGGCGGGCTCGGCGGCGGGGAAGCGGTGCACGCTGACCTCGTCGCGCGAGGAGAAGAGGATGCCCACGAAGTCGCGCTTGGCCTGCCGGGCCTGGTCCAGCAGCGCCAGCGCGCACGCCTTGGCCCACGCCTCGCCGCTCACTCCATCCGGCGTGCGTCCGTACGGGGTGGCCATGGAGAACGAGCAGTCGATGCAGGCGATGATCGCGCCCTGCCCGGTGCTCTGCTCGCCGCGGCTGTCGTAGAGCATCAGCTGGCCCTCGGCGAACTTCGCGGCGAACACGGCCCGCATCTCGGGGACGCCGAGGGCGGCCAGCTCGGAGGGGACGACGCGGGAGAGGTCATCGCCCAGGGTGATCCCGACCAGCTCACCGGGGGCGTTCTCCACCTTGCGCGCGCGTTCCCCGAAGGCCATCTGCCGGAACCGGCCGATGAGGTCGGCGAAGCGGCCCAGCCGTCCGCTGCGCAGCCGCTGCGCGAGCTCGGCGCGCTCGTCGAACGGCATCCTCTCCAGCCGGCCGGGCTCGACGCCCCACGCGCGCATCAGGGCGTCCTCCTCGCGGGCGGCCTCGGCGGCTTCGGCCACCGCTTGGCGGGCGGCCGCGCGGATGCCCGGGGTCGCACCCGCCAGGGCCTGCGCGGCGTCCTGGCTGGCCTGCTGGGCCGCCCGCTCCGCGTTCTCGGCGTCGGCCATCGCCGCCTCGACGGCGCCGGCGGCCTCGGCGGGCACGGTGCCGTTCTCGTCGACGGCGTCGGTGGCCTGCTGGAGTGCCGCGGCGACCGCGCGGACCGCCGCCTCGGCGGCGTCCTGGGCGTCCTTGGCCTGCTGGGCTGCTTCGCGCGCGGCCGCGGACTGCTCCAGCATCCGGCGCAGGGCATCGGCCTGCGCGATGACGGCCATGGCGGCCGCGTACTCGTCGCCGGCCGTCTCCCGGTGCAGGTCCTCGAACTCCGGGCTGTTCACCATCGCGGTGAGGACCTGGTGGTTGACCAGCCGGGAGACGTCCATCTCGGCCTTCTCCCGCAGCCGGGGGCTGACCTTGAAGGCGGCCATGAACGTGTCCCGCAGGAGGTCGACGGTGTAGTCGTGACGCTCGTTCAGCTCCTCGGCGAGCTCTTGCAGCCCGTCCGCCTGCTCGTACGTCTCGCTCCAGGACATCGCATCAAACCGGTCCGCGACCACGGCCGTCTTCGGCTCGGCGGCCTCCCGGGCCAGCCCCAGCCACTTCCCGGCCCCCTGCACCAGGTCCTTGAGCTTGCGCAGCCTCTTACCCACAACTCCCTCCCCGGTCGTCAGATCTGGGCCTGGACCATGGACGCGTCCACGCCCAGCGCCTCGGTCAGCACCCGCGCGTGCACCGCCCGCTGCCGGACAATGACCCGCTCGATCGAAGCCGTGGAGCGCCCCGCCTTCTGGGCATCCTTCAGCAGCTTGCTGAGCTTCTTCCCAGCCCGGGCGAGCTTGCCGTTGGCCTCCTTGATCGCCCACTCCGACAGGCTCTCGCGGGACTGGCCGGCCTTGGCGTCCAGCTCCGCCTCCAGCTGCTCGATGCTGTCGGCGAGGTCGAGGGCCTCCTTAGCATCGGGGTTGACCATCTGGAGCACCTCGCGCTCGACGGTCGGCCGCTGGGCGGGGGAGTCCCACAACACATGCGTGAGCACCGCGAGGTCGATCTCGCCGACCTCGCGGCGGTCGTCGAGGAACGCGCTCGCCTGGAGAAGCCGGACGGATTGCCGCCAGCGGCGGTCCGAGGAGATCAACTCCTTGCGCCGCAGGGCCACCCGCAGCGCGCACATCGCGTCCACGATCACCTCCGGCACGCCGACCGCCGGCACCGCCACGTTCACCGCGTGCTGGAGCTCGGCCAGGCCCACCGTCGTCCTCGACACCGGGACGGGGGCCACGACCGCGGAGCGGACCAGGCTGGCGAAGTTGCTTGGGTCGGCGAGGTAGTCCACCTCCAGCCGGACCAGCAGCCGGTCGTAGATCGCGGCGCTCTCCTCCCCGGACGGCAGCTCATTCGATGCCGTGATCGCGCTGATCAGTGGGCAATGGATCGGCGCGCCGCCGCTCTCCGGGTGGTAGATCCGCTCGTTGAGGAACGCCAACATCTCGTTCAGCGCCGCCACGCTGCACTTAAAGATCTCGTCGACGAAGGCGATGTGCCCGGTGGTCGCCCGGCCGTCGAAGACCTGCCGGTACTCGCCCCGGCTCAGCGCGGCCACGTCGACGGGGCCGAACAGCCTCGTCGGCGCCGTGAACTTCGACAGCAAGATCTCCCACAGGTTCGCGCCCTCGATCCGGCCCGTGAGCTCCCGCGCCAACTCCGACTTCGCCGTCCCGGGAGGCCCGAGCACCAGGGAGTGCTGGCCGGCCAGCATCGCGACCGTCAGCGTCCGCACCACGTCCTCGCGCTCGTAGAACACCGCGGACAGCTCGTCCACGACCGCCCGCAGCCGCTTCGCCGTATCAGCCGCCTCGAACGCCTCAACATCCGTCGCCATCGTCAGCTCCTCCATCGCAACTCCCTTGGCCGCAAAGCAGTCGGCCCCACAGTAGCGAGAATGCCCATGCAAAAACGGCCGTTTATGCCGCCCGTACGAACCAGTTGCCTCCAACGGCGAACGCGTCCCGACACCCGGGGCTTCGCCCCGCGACCGATGCGGCTGCCGATCGTTGGACAGTCGTGACGACCTTGCCCGTACGCGACGCCGAGCTCCTCCTCGCCGAGTACACCGCCGGCACCTGGGAGCCCACGGGCGAGGAACGCGCGCTGGCCGAGTCCCTCGCTCTCAGCGCCCTGTCGCCGTCCAGCTTCCGGGCCGGGCTGCGCGAGGGCCCGCCCGGCCGCCTGACCACCGCCCTGGCCCCGGTGACCGCGGCGATGGAGACGACCGCGGTCACCCCCTCCACCGAGGACCTGCGGCCCGTGCGCCAGCTCCTGGACGCCCTCGCACCCGCGCTGTGAACGACGGGCCCCACGTGCACCAGCTTCGAGTGCCCCGCACGCTGGAGACATGGCGGCAGTACCGATATCCGTGCACCGGCTCGACGCCGACGGCGGGCGCCGCGTCACCGTCCGGCGCGAGGGCCTGGAACACATCCTCGGCCTCGCCTACAACGACGCCGACGTGCTGGAGTTCCTGCGCCGCGCTGGCCTCCCGGACGCCGAGGGACTCCTGGACGACCCGGCATGGGTCGAGTGGGTCGGCGGCGACCCCCACGAGTGGACGGCCGCCTGAACACCCCGATCAGCCGACCGGCGGTTCTCTATGTGGTCTGGGCGCCGTGGCCAAGGCTGCGCCGTCGTCGCAGCGGGGCCGCTTCGGCGGCGGGGTCTGGCCGCTCGATGTGCTGGCGCAGGGCAGCGGTCGCGGCAGGGATGGGCGCGAGGAGCCGCGCGGCCTGCGGGTCGAGAGCGGATAGCGCGGCCGTGAGCACGTCGATGGCCTCGGCCGCGTCCTCGACGGCGGCCGCGCTCCATCCGGACGGTACGGCGACGTCGCCGAGGTCGCACGCGGCTTCTGCGGCGGCATCGGCGCGCTCCTCGACGCCCGGGGCCGCTTGGTCGGCGAGGCGGATGGCCGGCTGGTCGCCCGGGGAGATCAGGGACTGGATCCCGCGGCCGAGGGCCCGCCCGCGCGGGTGCGCTGTGGTCACCGGGGCAGTCTGCCGCATCAGGGGAGCGCCGGCGCTTACACGGTCCGCCCCGCCGTCGGCACCCCCGATAGCGTCACAGATAGGCGTCACGCGGTGACGCCTTCTGAACGCGAACGCCGACGCCAGGCCCTTGTCCGGCACCTCGGTGAGCACCACGTGCTGTCTGAGCGCTTCCGGGGGCCGAAGGGGGTGTCGCTGGCGTACCAGGTCGCTCCGCACTCGGAGCAGCGGAACCGGGGCCACGGGTGCCGACGCCCTTCCTTGAGGGCCTTCATCGCCTCGCCCCCGGCGTCGATCTGCGCCCACCGGGCCCGCATCATCCGCCAGGCCCTCGTTCGACAGGCCGACGAGCAGTAGCGGCGGGACCGTCTGCTGCCTTCGGGTAGCTCGGCGGCGCACTGGTCGCATCGGCGGACCTTCCTCCTGGCCATACCTCCAGGATCCTCCTGCCGCGCCCGTCCGTGCCGGGGTTGGTTACGCAGCAGGCCCCCGGATCACGCGCCGAGCATCGCCGGACTTTGTCCGGTCTAACGGGCCCGGCGGGCTCCCGGTTAACGCCGATGCCCCCGACTGGGCGTGCGCGGGCGAGGGAGCTCCTGGTCCTCGCAGGTGGCGTCCCTGCTCGTCGACCACCAGCACGGGCGGGTAGCTGGGGCACGACATGAGCTCTGGGCCGATCCAGCGCCATCCGTCCGCCCACACCGGTCCTCCGGCAGGAGTGCGGTGGCTCGGCACCGGGTGCAGGTCACGTCGGTGGACTTGGGTATCGGGGGCCTTCCGGGTGGGGCTCGACAAGGCTATCGGGCCGCCCCTGGGCCTCGGGCAACGGCGGGGGCGGCCGTTATGCCGTTGGTGCGGTCGTCTCGTCCTGGTCGTCGCCGTCGTGGACGAGGGGGGTGGGGGAGTGGGCGATGGCGTCGGCGGACAGGGTCGGTGCGACGTCCTTGAGCGCGGGGTGGAGGGCGGCGACGCTGCGGACGATGCGGAGGATGGCGTTGTCGGAGGAGCGCTTGTCGCGGCGGGTGTCGGCGTCGCCGCCGAGGGCGCGTCCGGTGCGGCTGGTGAAGAGCGGGCCGCGGCCTTCGTACGTGCCCCACTTCTCCTTGACCACCCGGCGGGGGAGGTATTCGTCGATGGCCCACACGAAGTCCGGGTACAGCGTCACGAGCGACTTCGCCGTGCGGGAGGCGTTCTTCATCGGCACGGCCCAGCGAGTGCGGTGCTGCTCGTCGTAGCGGTCTTCGAGCATGAGCCCGGTGATCTGTCCGGGGCGGAGTTGTACGGGTGCGTTCATGAGGCCGTAGATGATGGCGCGGTCGCGGGGTTCGGCGTGGCGGTCGGCGGCTTCCTTGAGGCGGAGCATGCCGGCGGCGTCGAGGCCGCCGGGGCGCGGGGGCTTCTCGCTGGGGGTGAAGCGCTGCCAGTTCTTCAGCAGCTCCTTGTATGTCCCGGCGGGGACGAGGTCGCGTCCTTCGAGCCACCGGTAGAAGGAGCGGATGATGCCGGCGGCCTGGTCGCGGGAGGCGGAGGCGTGGGCGTGGTGGACGGCGAAGTTCTGGATGTCCATCTGGCTGGGCTGCCACACGAGGTCTCCGGCCCACGCCGTATACGCCACGAGGGTCTCGCGGTAGCGGTAGACGGATTCGTCGGAGAATTGGCCGGACGCCTCTGAGTGGGGGCCGGTCACGAATGCGTCGACCAGGTCGAGAACAGCATCATCGGTCACGGCGCGACTCTAGAGACTGAGGCTGTATGTCGGGTAACAGACTCAAAGCCCCACCCTCCCAGGTGAGCCGTGGCTGAGGGGGTGCCGTACGGGGACGGCGTGGGGCGGGGCCGGGCGGCTCCGGTGAGTGGGGGGTGGGCTGGGTCTGTTACCCGACATTGAGGCCCCACATGTGGCTCGAGGTGCCCATTGCGTCAACGCTCAGGGGTGGCTACATACGGCGGGCGGGATCTCCGTTTGCCGTGCTGAGCTCATCGAGAAGAACAGCATTGAGATGTGCCCGTGCCGCCCTCACCCGCTCCAGGGCCTCCAGGACTTCGTACCGTACCGTCCGAATGCCGGCCGGACCGGCGAAGGACATCGACACGGATTTCTCGCGTGGCCTCTCGCAGCCGACACAGAACCTGAGAGCGGGCGGCATCTGTAGTCTCCGGCGCCGGCTCGTCCAAGGGGTCTACTGGTGGGCTCGCCTATTCAACTGTCGCCAGTTCCCCGAGGAGTCCAGCCTGCTGGTGACCGTGTGTGGTCCCCGGGGGCGTAACGGCTCCAGGTTCCTCCGGCTTCAGCTGCGAGCTTGGTCGTGGTGACCTGGTGGTAGCCGAGGGCGTCAGCGACGACGGGAGCGGGCATCTCCAGCACTTGTTGCCGGATCGCCGCCGTGCGGCTGGCGGTCGTAGGGACACCGATGTTGTTGATCAGCTCGGAGAGAGCGAAGGGATGCAGCGGCTGGCCTGCCCGTCGGCCGGGGAAGATCCAGCGGGAGCCATGGTTCGTCCCGGTGTTCATGTTGTCGCGGTTGTCGATCCAGGCCAGGAGGAGCTCGGCGAACGGCGCGGGCACCGGGGAGGGCGGCTCGCCGAGCCGCAGCCGGACCTGGTCGTTCTCGTGGACGACGTCGTCGACGGTAAGGCGGACGACCCTGGTGCAGGGTTGGGCATAGAGAAGGACGATGATCCCGGCGACACGGCTGCGCAACGGCAAGCTGTCGTCGGTGAGGAGCTGACCGAGCAGGTCCAGGCGCTCGTTCTGGGAAAGCGGGGCCGCTCGGCGCGTTGGTGGAGACGGCAGCCGAAAACGGCGGGTGAGCTTGACGTGCTGGCACCACAGCAGGAAGGGCCGGATGGTGTTCCGCTCATGCTCCTTGTGCTCGACATGCCAGAGGTCGATATCGGCCTGGCCGCAAGTGGCGAGCGTCCGGTCGTGGCCGGCGAGCCACTCAAGGAAGGACGCTGCCCGCTTGACCTGGTCTGCGGCGTACTTGCGGCTGCCGGGGGTAAGCGGGCGGCGGTCGGCGCGGGCCCGGAGTTTCGGCAGGACCTCCCACGTAGCGAACCGACGAACGATCTGACGGTGTTCAGGGTCGGAGACGGAGGCGAGACGGCCGGTGAGCCAGCCCTCGAAGAGGCAGATCTGTTTGTCAATGGCGGGCAGGATGCCGCAGGCCATCAGGAGTTCACGCAGGTGGGTAGCGGCCCGCCAGGGCTGGAGGGTGTGGAAGGCCTCGTGCTTCAGACCGATGTCGCCTCGGCCCAGGCGCCGCAGCAGGTCCTCGGCGGATCCGGTCTTGCCTGTGCGCATGTAGAGCCAGGTCAGAATGGACAGCGGGCTGTCCGCGGTCAGCAGCAAGAGGAGGGGACCGGCCAGTGAGCGGCAACCACGACACGACGATCGACGCCGTCAAGCAGAAGCTCCCGTCGGCAGCGCAGGCGTTCCCCACGTGGCCGGCGGCGATGCCGACGGGGCCGTTCGCCCTCTACAGCGACGTCGCCCTGTACCAGACCGGCGGGTTCGAGGACCCGCGTCTGGTGCTCTACACGGGGGTCAGCCGCCTGCCGACGCTGACCATGGGCTGGTGCCTGTTCGGCGCCTCCCGCAACGTCCAGCCCGGCAAGGACAAGGACAGCCTGCCGAGCGGCGCCCGGGAGGCACTGGGCAACACGGCCGCGGTACGCGCCTTGCAGCTCCTCGCCGTCGACCACCCGGAGACCGACGAGGCCGCGGTCGAGGCGCTCGCGGTGCCCGGAGTGACTGGCTCCCTGGTGTCCCTCGCGTCCGCCGTCCACCAGGACCACGAAGGGCGGGCCGTTCCGTTCGGCTGCGAGGTCGGCACCTACATCTACGCACACCACCAGGGGCCCGTGAACCTGGGCACCGTCACCGCCGACGTGGTGCTGATCGGCAGCCCCATCTGGATCGCCAGGACCGAGACGAAGGAGGACCAGGACCAGTGAGCACCACGGACCTGATCGACGGCATGGCCGTCGTCACCGCGTACTACGAGGACCGAATCACCGAAGCGGAGACGGAGGTCGAGGCGGCCCGGGCTGCGCTCGCCGCCGCCGAGTCCCGCGACGCCCACACGGAGGAGCGTTCCCGGCTGCGGGCGGCGGTCGCCGCGGCGCCGATGGTGGACTCCGTGGGTGAGCTGCGGGCCCTGCTGGAGCAGCTCCCCGACGAGATGCCACTGTCCCTGGACGACCACCACCGGGCCCTGCCCGGCGAGCCGGACCAGGTGCACACCATCCACCCGAGGCTGGTCGCCACCGTCTCCGGGCTCGCCACCGAGGCGGAGAGGACGCAGCCCGGGCTGATGCTCACCCAGGTGTACGTGCCCTTCCCCGCCGAGGACGAGGAGCAGGCCGCCGTCGCCACCCGCGACGACCTGCCCGCGTACGGCGAACTGCCGCGCGCCGCCTACCACCTGGAGCGCGGGGACCTGCGTGCCGGGCTCAAGGACGTTGCCGAGGTGCTGGAGGAGGTGGCGCACCTGGTGGGCGAGGTCGCGGCGGACTACACCGAGCACGACGAGGACGGCGCCCAGCTCAGGGTCGAGGCGAAGCGGATCACCCACTCCGCCGAGCGCGTCGGCAAGCTCGCCGACGAGGTGGAAGAGGTCGCCGAGTGACGACCACCCAGGAGCACGGGACCGAGCTGGAACCGGTGGAGGTGGTCGACGCCGAGCTGGTGGACGACGACGCCCCCGGCGCCGGCGCGGTCGCCGTGCTCGACCCGGTGGACGCCGTCCTCAAGGCCCTGGACGCGGACGCCGTGGAGCACCTGAACGACATCCGGCCGAAGAAGACCAAGGACGGCTACGCGCGGGACTGGGAGATCTGGGGGGAGTTCCACCACTGGCTCGCCGAGCGGACCGGCACCCGCCTGCCCCTCAGTAAGGTCACCGTGGGCACCTTCGTCTCGTTCGTGACGTACCTGGACCAGGTGGTCGAGGCGCCGCCGAACACGATCGAGCGCAGGATCACGGGCGTCACCTCGGAGGCCCGCAGGTTCGGCTACGCCGTGCCGAAGGAGGCCACCGAGGCGGCCCGCCGCGCGTTGAAGCCGCTCCGGCTGGACAAGAAGCGCCAGAAGCGTGGCCGCGGCAAGGCGGCCTCGCTCAGCCCGGCTGACCTGCGCGCGATGGCGGAAGCTCCGCACGAGCGCAAGCCGCAGCCGACGGCCCGGCGCCGCACGGTCTTCCATGTGCCGGAATTGGCCCGGCTGCGGGACCAGGCGCTCAACGCCATCAAGGTTGCCGTCGCCGGGCGCAACGAGGAGATGTCCGAGCTGGACGACCCGGACATCGAGGTCGTGGACGAAGGGCTGATGGTCAGCGTGCCCTCGGTCAAGGGCCGCCCGGAGAGGAAGGTGCCTGTCACGTACGGCGAGAACCGCAGCACGTGCCCGGTGCGCTGCTGGCAGGCGTACCGGGTCGCCAAGCTCGCTGCCGGCGCCGCTCCCGACGGCCCGGCGTTCCTGCCCACCGCACCACCTCCATCGGGCTGAGGGCTGGCGGAGGGTTGGGCTGCTGGCGGTGGTTTCCGGGGGTCAGCTGAGCCAGTGCGAGACGGGGACGAAAGCGGCGAGGACGAGCCCTAGAGGGAGGCCGTAAGCGGTCAGGTTCCGGCCTGTGGCGGTCATTTCGGGCCGGTTGTAGGTGGTGCCGGTGATGGCCAGGAGGATGCCTGCGGCGGCGGCGGTGAAGCCGAGGCCACACAGGGTCCAGATGAGGTTTTCGGCCTGCTCGGCGAGGGTTTCCGGGGTCATGGGCAGGTTTCCTTCATCTCGTCTAGGGTCCGGCCGGCGGGACTGTCGTGCCGGGTGTTTCCGCGGGGGTGGCCGTCGGCGCGGGCCTCGCGGATGCGGGTGGCGAGTTCGCGGGAGACGGGGGCGGGGGGTTTTTTGCCGTAGAGCTTGTGGGCGGTCTGGCGGGCTTTTCCGGTGGCGGTGCCGATGGTTTCCCAGCTGGCCTGGTGGGTGCTGGCGGTGTGGGCGGCGTGGGGGGTGAGCTCGTCGGCGACGGCCCGCAGCTGCCGCAGGAGGGCGAGCGCGGCCAGGGGGCGGGTGACGGTGAGGTCGTTGAGCGCGGCGGCGATCCGGTCGATGTCCTGGCGGAGTTCGGCGGGTTTGGTGGTGTCGGTGGCGGCGCGGGCGTGCGCGCGCCAGTGGTATTCGGCGTCGGCCTCCGCGACCTGGGGCCGGTCCGGGTGCAGCCGGACGTGGACCGGCGATTCCCAGCCGCACGCGCACACCGGGATGACCAGTGTGGGCGGTTCGGCGGGGCGGCCGTCGGCGGGACCGGTCCACTGGCCGTTCTCCCACAGCCGGACGACCATGTGGCGGCCGTCCCGGTAGAAGGGGGGGCCGTCGGCGTCGTCCGGTAGCCCGATCAGGCTGCCCTTGTGACGGCCGGTGCCGTCGTCCAGCGTCCAAAGCATCGCGCTCGTCTCCTCTGTCTGACTGACTCCAGCTTGTCAGACAGAGGAGACAGATACAACCGGTCTCCTAAAGGAGACAGCAACCAAGGCGTCGCACGCGAAGAGGTGACGAAGAGGGGGTCCCAGTTCTCGCGGAAGAAACAACGCTAAGCCGTGCGGATGCCTCTGATCTGGGCCGATCTCGGGGAAGCGGCATGCTTCCCCGAGGTTCGCTATGGTCGGGTCGGCCTTGATCCAGAGACCCATCGCCCCAGGGCGACGCAGAGTAGCGCAACCCCCTTACAGCTAAGGACAGTTCGGGGGTTTCCTTGTGCCCGCATCGGCTGGCCGGGTACGGGTAGTGCCCGCCGGTGTTGATCGAGTGGGGTGGGAGGGGCCGATGGCCACGCGGGTGTTCTCGGATGAGGAGCTGGAGGGCTTACGGTCCTTTCCGGCGATCGGCAAGGACGAGTTGATCCGTTACTTCACCCTCACCCCGGCCGATGAGGTGTTCCTGCGGAAGTTCCGCCGGGCCCAGAACGTGCTCGGTGCCGCCGTGCAGCTGTCCGCCCTGCCCTGGCTGGGCTTCGTCCCCGACGACGTGCCCGCCGCGCCGCCCGCGGCGGTTGGCCGCCTGGCCCGCCAGCTGGGGCTCGCGGTCGCCGATCTGGCGGGCTACGGCGAGCGCGAGCAGACACGCACCGACCACTTGAAGGAGATCGTCGAGTATCTGGGGTGGAAGCAGCCGAAGGCCATCGAGCACAAGGAACTGGACGAGTTCCTGCTGGCCCGCGCGATGGAGCACGACTCTCCGTCGCTGCTGTTCCGCCTGGGTTGCGAGTACCTACGCTCGGCGAAGGTGATCCGGCCCGGCGTGGGAGGGGCGTCGTTCAAGTGCTGGTGGGAAGGCAGTGCACCCGCGCGATGCGGCCCGCCTTCGCTCAGGCAGGCCGCATGCGTATCCCGGTGCGAGAGGTGCCCGGTACCGTTCTAGCTGTCGCGACCAGAACGGAGTCAACTATGCCTGAGAGCACGGATATTGGCGCGGGGGCGCGGATAGCCGCGTACCGAAGGTTGCACCACCTGACCCAGCGTGGCCTCGCTGAGAAGGCGCACGTCTCCTACAGCCTGTTGACGAAGGTCGAGGCGGGGATCAAGCCCGCGTCCGCGTCCTTGATCGCGGCGTGCGCCCGGGCGCTGGACGTCTCGGTGACGGCGTTGAACGGGCAGCCGTTCGCGATGGAGCACACCGCGGACCGTCTGGACGGGCCGCTGTCGGAGCTGCGGGCGGCGCTCGACAACTGGGACATGCCGCTGGAGGAGCTCCCGGTACGTCCGCTGGCCGACGTCGAGGACGACGTGATGGCCCTGGTCCAGGCGCGCCGGGACGCGAACTTCGCCCAGCTCGCCTCGTTCGCCCCGGCCCTGATCAACGAGCTCGTGCAGATCAGCGCGACCGCCTCCGGGCACGAGGCGGAAGAGGCTCACCGGCTGCTGGCGCACGTGTACCGCTCGGCGCACGCGGTTGCCTATGGGCTGGGGCTGACGGATCTGGCGTCGCTGCTGCTGGCCCGGATGGAGTTCTCGGCGCAGCGGTGTGCGAACGGCAACCTGCTGGGCCTGTACCGGTACATGCGGGCACGCTCGGCGTTCACCACCGGCCGTCACGAAGTGGGGCGCCGGATCGTGATGCGGGCCGCCGACGAGCTGGGCTCCGACGTCACGGCGGGGGACACCGGCGCGCTGTGTGTGGTGGGGAACCTGCACCTTCGGGCGGCGATGCTGGCGACGCGGGACCTGGACGAGGACCGGGCACGCGAACACCTGGCCGAGGCCCGCCGGCTGGCCGGGACGGCAGGCAGGGAGATCAAGGGCGGCGTGGATGCGCGGCACGTGATGTCGTTCGGCCCGACGAACGTGGACATCCACGCCGCGGCCGTCGAGGTGGAGCTGGGCAAGTACGGCAAGGCGCTCCAGCTGTTCCGGGATGTGCACTTCCCCGACGAGTACCCGCCGGACCGAATCTCGCATCACTGGATCGACACCGCCCGGGCGCAGATGTGGACGGGCAAGAACGACGCGGCCCTGGCGTCGCTGCTCAAGGCCCGGAAGGCGGCGCCGCAGCAGACGAAGTACCACCCGTCGGTGCGGGAGACGGTGGCCAGCCTGGTGCGTGCGGCGCGGAGCGCGCCGGAGACGCTGACCGGCTACGCCTCGTGGGTCGGCGTGCCCCTGTAGGCATGTGCCGCTGGCATGTGGGCCCCGGCTTTCACCAAGTGTGAAAGCCGGGGCCTTGTGGCGTGGCCACGCTGTCACTGACCGCGTTGTCGAGGACGACAACCGGACTGAGACAAGAGGTGTGCCATGACCACCCCCGTCCCTGCACGCCGCACCACCCAGGACCTCGCTCGCCGTCGCGTACTCGCCGACGCTGCTTCCGGACTCGCTGGGCCTGCGGCTTCCTTACCGTCTGCGGCGCTGGAGTTCCGCGAGCAGCACGGCGACCCCGTCGAGTGGACGTCGGCCGACTGGAAGACGTACGCCGAACTCGGGGGTGTGGCATGACCGCACCCCGCTCCGCTGTCACCGAGGCCGGGTGCCGCGTCGTCCACGTCGAAGAGCTCGACGACGGACTTCCGCTCGACCTCGCCACGATCACCGGCACGATCGCGGAGGCCCTCAGACCCGTGCCGGTCGGCGCCCGGCTCGACACCGAGGCGCTGGAGCTGACCGCCGGCCTGCTCGTCGGCCACGTGCAGCTGGTGCTGCCGCTCGCCGCCTTCGCCCATCGCCGGCGGCGTCCTGACGCCCGCAAGCCGGGGCTTGTCGGGTACGGCCTGGCGTACATGCGCAACCGCATGAAGTACAAGCCGCCGAGCCCGCAGACGCATCCGCAGGATGCGCTCGCGTGGTGCCAGGAGACCGCCCGGGGGCTCCAGCAGCTCCTCGGCGTGGCCCTCGCCGACGACCGCGAGCGCCAGCATGCGGCAGCCCGGTGAGCGGCCGGCACGCCCGCGACGACGCCATCGACACCGCGCACCCGGCCAGGGCCTTCCTCGCCCTGGCCGCCGTCGCCGTGGGTCTCCCCGCCGCCATGGTGCTGCACGAACGCAACGGTGAGGCCGTGGGCCACGCCGTCGTGCCCTCCACCGTCACGGCGGCCGATACCGCCCCATCCCCCGAGTAGCAGCCAGCCACACCCATCCGGAGGTTGTGATGCCTGAATGCACCGCCCGGCCCGACGTGGGCCGCGATACCGCGCTCGATCTCACCGGTCCCGCCTGGAATCGGCTGACCCGCTTGAAGGGCAAGGACGAGGTGTTCGCCCGGGATCTTCACGCCAGGGAGGCGTGGGCAACGCTGACGAGCGTGCTCGGCGACGACGGCGCGTACGACTTCGCCGGGCGTGTCGGCGTGATGTGGGTGCGGCCGGACGCCTTCGCCGCCGGCACCGCGCGCCAGGTGCTGACGGCCGCCAAGAAGGCGGCCTTCCGACCGCTGGCTGCCCGGCCCGTACGGGTCGACCGGTGCGGGGTGCGGGCGTTGTGGGCGTACATGTGCCGGTGGGCGACGGTGGAGCGGCTGCGGCTGCTGGACGCGCTCGTCGCCCTGGGCCCGGGGCTGCTGGTGCTGTGGGCCGACGAGACGGGGGAGCCGACGTCGGTGCGGCTGAGCGCGGTCAAGGGCAGCAACGCCCCGCACCGCCGTCGCACGGGGACGAGCCTGCGGGATGTCGCGGGCGCCCCGAACCGGCTGCTGACCATGGTGCACACCGCGGACGAGCCGGCCGACGTCATCCGCGAGCTCGGCGTGTTCTGCCCGTGGCCCGAGCGCGCGGCACTGGTCACGGAGGCAGCCCGCACCCTGGCGGACGGGGCGCCCTGCCCGCTGGAGGAGACGGTCGTCGCGGTCGAGAGCGAGCTGCCGCCGCTCGGAGTGCCCGAGCCGTGCACTGCTCCGGCCCTGGACGGTCTGACGGACGGGCCGCTCGCGCAGCGGTGGGCCGCGCTGTGGGCGGCCTCCCACCAGTGGCCGCTGCTGACCCGCGCGCCGGGGCCGGCGGCCTGGCCCGAGCAGGAAGCGAGGAGCCCATGGCGATGAACCCCACTCCTACGGATGTGACCGGCCCGGCGGTGCTGTGGCCGTGGTGGTCCGAGGGCGCCGTCGAGACGGTGCAGTGGCTGCTGGACGAGGGCGACATGGCCGCCGCCAGCCGGGACCATCCGCAGATCGCCGAGTGCGAGCAGCTCGCTGAGGACGTCCTTGCCCCCGGCCGCCCGGTGATGATGTGCGACTCGGGCACCGGCGCCCTGGAGACCGGCTACGCCGCCCTGCAACTGGAGCCGGGCAGCGAGGTGCTGGTGGCCAGTCACTCCTTCCGCGCCACGGTCACCGCGATGCTCCCGGCCGGCCTGGTCCCGGTGCTGTGCGATGCCGACCCCGACAGCGGCGGAATCGACCTGAGGGACGCCGCCACCCGCCTGACCCGGCGCACCGTGGCCCTGACCATCACGCACACCTGGGGCCGCCCCGTCCCACTGACCGCCGCCCGGCGGTTCTGCGACCGGCACCACCTTGCGCTGCTCGAGGACTGCTCCCACGCTCACGGCACCGCCTGGCGCGGCCGTCCGGTCGGCGCGGCCGGGGACGTAGCGGTGTGGTCGTGCGGCACGTGGAAGATGGCCACCGGCGGCAAGGCCGGCCTGCTCACCTGCCGGGACCGTGCGGTGTGGGAGCGGGCCCAGGTCCTCGCCCAGCCCAAGCACCACGCCTTGGCCCGCGTGCACGATCCGCAGCTGCGGGCGCTGGCCGTCACCGGCGCCGGGCACAACCGTCGCCCCACCCCGGTGGGGGCGGTCCTGGTCGCCGACCACTTGCGGCGCCTTCCCCACACGCTCGCCACGAAGAACGAGCGGCAGGCGGACGTCGAGAAGCTGCTCGCCAACGCCCTGCCCTGCCTGGTGCCGCTGCCCGACCCGCCCGGCCGCAGCACCGGGGCGCTCTACAAATGGCACTGGCGCAACACCTCCCCGCACCCCGTGGACACGGTGATCCGCATCCTGCACGCCGCCGGGGTACGGGCCGCCCGCCCGTCCAGGCCGCTGCACCACACGCCGCTGTTCACCGACCCCGGTCTCGCCGCGTCGCTGCGCCTGCCGTCCATCCCCCCGGCCGCCCCGGACAGCTTCCCCGGCACGGACCAGCTGCTGAAGCAGCTGGTGGAGATCGACACCCGGGACATGTACGAGCCGCTGCCCGACGGCGACCCCGACCCGTACGAGCACGCCCTGGCCGCCGCCGCGCGCGAGCTGCACGCCCTCGACAGGAAGGACTGACCGATGCATCCGTTGTCCGCGCCGTTACGGCTGCGCGAGGTGGAGCTGCGCAACCGCCTCGGCCTGCCCGCCATGAGCACCTACCAGGCCGTCCCCGGGTACCTGCCCGATGCGCGCTGGCACCTGCCCCACTACCTGACCCGCTCGATCGGCATGGGCCTGGTCATCGTGGAGGCCACCGCCGTCGCCCCCGAAGGGCTCGCCACGCCCCACGACCTTGGCCTGTGGAACGACGAGCAGGCCAAGGCCCTCACCGCCCTCGTGGACGTCATCGTCGACCAGGGCGCCGTCCCCGGCATCCAGCTCTCCCACGCCGGACGCAAAGCATCCCGTTCCCGCCCCTGGGGCCCCGATGGGGACGCCCCGCTCGCCGAGACGAACGGCGGCTGGCAGCCGCTGGGCCCTTCCCCGCTCCCCTTCGCCGACGGCTACCGCACCCCCGCCCCCATGACGCCCACCCACATCGAAAAAGCCGTCGGGCAGTTCGCGGCCGCGTCCGCCCTGGCCGCCGAAGCGGGGTTCCGGCTCCTGGAGCTCCACGCCGGGCACGGCCGGCTCCTGCACTCCTTCCTCTCCCCCATCGCCAACCAGCGCACCGATGACTACGGCGGCGACTTCACCGGCCGGACCCGGCTGCTGCGCCAGGTCGTCCGCGCGGTGCGCACCACGTGGCCGTCCGAGCTGCCGCTCGTGGTGCGGCTGTCGGTGCGCGACTTCCTGGCCGGCGGCTGGACCCTGGAGGACACCGTCCGCCTCGCGCCGCTACTCGCCGACGACGGGGCCGACCTGATCGACTGCACCAGCGGCGGCATCGCCCGCCCCGAGGCGCGCCCCACCGGCCCGGCCTGGCAGGCCCCCTACGCCCACGCCGTCCGCGGTGAGACCGGCGTCCCGACAGCGGCCGTCGGGAAGATCACCACCCTGGAACAGGCCGAGAAGCTGCTCGCGGAAGACTGCTGCGACCTCGTCCTGATGGGCCGGGCGCTGCTCGTCGACCCGATGCTGCCCGCCCGGCACGACCACAGCCTCGCCCCCGCCCCCTACCAGCGGGCCCTGGCCACCACCACGACCGGCCCGGCCGACGGCCACCTTCCCCCCGAACTCTGACCCCCAGGAGCACCGGATGATCGTCATGCACGACGCGGGCCTGATCTTCGTCCGCACCCGCAAGACCGCCGGAACGTCGGTGGAGATCGCGCTCTCCCGCCACGCCGGGGACCACGACGTCATTACCTCCTTCTCGCCCCGCGACGAGGCCCTGCGCGCCCGGGAAGGCGGTCGGCCACCGCAGCGCCATCTACGCCCCGGGCGCACCCCGGACGAGACGCCCGTGCCCCCCGGGCCACGAGAGGACGTGCGGTTCTACAACCACATGCCCGCCACCGAGATCCGCCAGGAGCTCGGCGTGAACATGTGGGACCGGTACCTGACGCTGTGCCTGGAGCGCAGCCCGTACGAGAAGGTCACGAGCCTGTACTTCCACCGCCACCGCACCGAGCCGCGCATCAAGATCGAGGAGTTCATCGACTCCGGCGAGTTCCGCGACGCGATCAACTGGCCGCTCTACACCGACACCCTCGGGGCGGTGATGGTCGACGTCGTCGTCCGCCACGAGCACCTCCAGGCCAGCCTCGACGACGTGTGCCGCCGGGTGGCCCTGCCCACCCTCGACCTGCCGCGCGCGAAGGCCCACTTCCGGCCCCCGGGCACCACCTACCGCAACGTCCTGACCACACGGGCACGCAAAGCCGTCGAAGAGGCGTACGCGGCCGAGTTCGAGCACCACGGCTACACCTGGTAGACCCCCAGCACGCGTACGGGCCCGCCACCCCAACGGGAAGGGGTGGCGGGCCCGTACGATGCGGCGCTGGCTCCAATTGGAGCCACTTAATCGAACGATCTGGAAACTACGGTCTCGGCTTGGCCGCCCGTCTACGCGCCGGGCGCGACCGTGGTGCCAGTGAGCTCGGCCAGGTGGTGGGCGAAGCCGGGGTAGCTGGTCGCCACCGACTCCCAGCCGTCAATCACGGTGGTGCCCTCGGCAGCACAGGATCCGGCAACGGCTGCGGTCATCGCGATCCGGTGGTCACCGTGCGAGTCCACCCGGGCTGGCCGCAGCCGCTCCCCGCCCTCGATGACCATCCCGTCCTCGGTCTCCGTCACCTGCACCCCAAAGGACCGCAGCATCGCGGCAGTGCTGGCGATCCGGTCAGACTCCTTAGCCCGCAGTTCGGCCGCGCCCGAGATGACGGTCGTACCCTCCGCGACCGCGGCCGCCACCGCCAGGACGGGAACCTCGTCCACGATGCCGGGTACGTCCTCGCCGGTGATCTCCACGGCCCGCAGCTGCGAGGACCGTACGGTCAGCGTGCCGGTGGCCAGGTCGAAGTCGGCGTCCGCTCCCATGCGCTGGAGGATCTGCACGAAGTCGCTACGGCCGGGCCCGGTGTACAGCCCTTCGACCACGACCTCGCCCTGGTCAGCCAGCAGCGCGGCGACGGCCCAGAACGCGGCCTGTGACGGGTCACCAGGCACCGTCACGTCCGTGGCGGTCAGCTCGCCCTGCTCGACGGATACCCGCGTGCCGTCTACCGTCACCCGGCCGCCGAACTCGGCCAGCATCTCTTCGGTATGCCGCCGGGTGGGGTGGATCTCCTGAACCGTCGTGGTCCCGCGCGCGGACAGGCCGGCGAGCAGCAGCGCGCTCTTGACCTGCGCGGAGGCTTGCGGTGGGGCGTAGGTGATCCCAGTCAGGTTGCCGCCGCGGATCACCAGAGGCGCCAGGCGGCCGTCCGCACGGCCGTCGACCGTGGCGCCCATCGCGCGCAGCGGCTCGGCGATGCGGTCCATCGGCCGGCGCCGCAGGTACTGGTCCCCGGTGAGGACCGACAACCCGTCGATCCCCGCGCACACCCCGGCCGTCAGGCGGATTCCGGTGCCAGCGTTGCCGTGGTCGAGGACGTCGTCCGGCTCGTGCCGGACCGGTCCTTCCACTCGCACCCGCCCATCACCCAGATCAGTGACGCCTACTCCGAAGTGTTCGATCGCCCGACGGGTGTGGGTGACGTCCTGCCCAAGGGACACCCCGCTGATCGTGCTAGTGCCCTGTGCCATGGCGGACAGCAGCAAGGCGCGGTGGGAGATGCTCTTATCACCGGGCACTCGCAGCGAGCCACGCGCAGGGCTGGCCCCTGTCACTCGCAGCGAGGCAGCGGAGTCTAGACCGAGGATGCTGTCCATGACGTTCAACTCTCCCTCTGATGAGTGGCATTGAACGCATGCTAGTGGGGCCGGACCCAGCTGCGGACTACGCCGGGGACTCCCCGAACAGATCTCGTGCTGCCTTGCCGGCCCTCGCCCAGGCACACGGAAGCGTCACCACAACCAGGAGCGACGAATAGGCAATGGCGGGTACTGCAAGCGTTATATAGCTACCTTGTCCAGCATGGCGTGGGTGAACATCTTGGTGGCGCTGGACAGCGGACCGCTGCGACGGTTGGAGAAGCAGGCGGAGCACGAGCGAGCCCGGGAGAAGGAGTGGCTGGCCGAACAGCGCGAGCAGCTGCTCGACCTGTCGCGGCGCGAGGCCTCCGCGGTGCGTCGGAAGATCAGGGCTGAGCTGGCTGCCAAACGCACCTCTGGCGAGCTGGGAGGTTCCCGGGACCTGCTCGTCGCCAGGGCCGTCCAGGAGGAGCTGCGCACTCGCGACTTGGACCGGAATTGGCCCGAGCCTCCCGAGGGCGAGCTCAGCGCGCCCGGCCGGCGTTGGGGCACTCCACCGAGCAGGGCGATGGGCGAGGGCGGCTACGAGGAACGGCTCGCCGTGAAACTTCCCCACGCACTGGCGGAGACGGTGCGCCGCGCCGCGTACTGGACGAGCAAAGATGCCGTCGAGGCCTTGCAGGAGTGGGACGACCGGTGGGGTCGCTCCGGCGAGGTGGTCCTCCGGGACGCTGCCCGAGACGGCGTCCCCGGACAGCTCGCGCTCCTGGCAGCTGCGATGCGTCCCTCCGCCCCGCAGGCCGCGCTGGAAGCCAGGGACCGACTCCGGGCCCAGGTACTCACCACCGGGGACCTGATGCGCGCCGCCATCGACCGGGCCGGCCGCGACGGGCAGCAGACCGAGATCCCCGCCCAAACGTCACCGCAGCCAGCCGTCACGGAAGCCGGCGAGGCCGACCCCACGGACATCGCCGTCTGACGTCGAGGGCGAGACGGTAGGCCCAGAGCGCCGTACCGTCCGCGCCCATGACCCAGTTCCCGTCCTCTACCGCACGCGGCGGGCGCCCCACGAAGCTGACGTCGAAGCGCGCGGATCTCATCGTCAAGGCCGCCCGGGCAGGGCTGACCGTCCGCCTCACCGCCCACTTCTCCGGCATCAGCGAGCGCACCTACATGACCTGGATGGCCCGCGGTCGCAACGCCTACGAGGACCGCGAAGCCGGGGAGTCAGCGGACCCGGCAGATGCCCCGCACATCCGGCTCTACGAGCGCGTCACCGAGGCCCGCTCCCATCTGGCTCTCAAGGCCCTGCTGCAGTTGGAGAAGAAGGCCGAGGAGGGCGACACCCGCGCCATCATCTGGAAGCTGGACCGGCTCTACCGCGATGACTATGGCCAGCAGGGGACTGGCCTCCGCGACCCCTGGGATGCCGATGAAGCCGAGGACCATGCCGTCCGTCCCGACATGGTGGCCCTTGCCGAACGTCTCCAGACCACCCTGTTCGCAGTCCAGTACCCGCCCGAAGAGGAGTGACCGACGAGGACAGGTTCCCGCAGTTTCCGCAGCGCCACGAGGCCCCGTGACCGAAGCAACCGCTTCCGATTCACCGAACCCCCGTCGAACAAGGTGGCTCCAATTGGAGCCACCTGTTTCGCGCGGCTCGCGCTGGAGCAGGCGACGGCGCGGTGGTCACTGGCACCGTGTTACCTCTGGCAACATTTAGCACGTCCGAGTACCCACCCGGGGAAGCCCACGGAGGAGAGTTCCGCATGCCCACCCTGCAAAGAGCGATCAACACCGCTCGCCGCGCCAAAGTCATCTCGTTCTTCCAGCAGAAGGGCGGCGCGGGGAAGTCCACCGACGCCGTCAACGTCGCCGCTGTGATGGGCGAGAACAACCCTCCCCCGACGCCAGACGCCCCGTGCCCAGTCGTCGCCGCCGGCATCGACCTCCAGGGTTCCCTCGAGAAGTGGGCCCGTAAGGTTCCCGAGGACCGCCTCCCGTTCGACTACGTGGTCACCCACGGCAAGCTCGGCGAGCTCACCAAGCTCGCCGAGGACCCCGATGTCCTGCGGATCATCGTCGACACTCCGGGCTTCGCTGACATCGACCCGGATGCCGAGATCGACGCCATCGACCCGCTCGGCAGCGGCCCGGCCGCCGAAGCGATGCGCGAGGTCCTGGAGCTGACTGACCTTGCCCTGGTGCCGATCGTGCCTGTGGAGACCCTCACCCACGACCCGGCGGAGTACACCATCGAGCGGCTGCTCCGTCCGCGAGGCATCCCCTTCCGGGTGGTCATCAACAACTGGGACTCCGGAACGGACCGCACCAAGGCGGACCTCCGAGAGATGCAGGAGTGGTGCACGAAGCGCGGCTACCAGTACATGTCCCAGCCGATCCGCCGATACAAGCTCCACGCCCAGGCACCAGAGCGGGGAATGACGGTGATCCAGTACCCAGAGAGCGGGACGGCGCTTCGGGCCCGCGAAGATTTCTACAAGCTCGCCCTGGGCGTGGAAGGACTGATCTGATGGGCAGGCAGCGAGGCGCCTCCGCACAGGACCGGTTCGAGTACAAGAGCGCCATCGACATGGCGAAGGCGCTCAAGCCGCTGAGCCGACCGCTGTCTCAGCAGCCGGAGACCCTGACCTCGGACGAGCAGGAGATGCTGGCCCAGTGCAAGGCTGCGATCGACACCTTGCAGTGGGCTTTCTGGCTGGCGGGCAAGGCGCTTGAGAACATCCGCGAGGGCAGGCTCTACCGCGCCGAGTCCGAATCCTTCGACGAGTACGTCTGGAAGCACTGGCGGATGCGGAAGGCGTACGCCAACAAGCTGATCCGGACATGGAGGATCGCCGAAGCCGTATTCGAACTGCTCTCGAACGAAGCGGCTCCAAATGGAGCCGCCAAGAAGCCCACCCCGCTGAGCGCCAACGCCGAGAAGGCACTCAAGGCTCTGAATCAGGCCCAGGTGTGGGAGCTGGTGCCGGTCGCCGACTGCTGGGACGTAGACGCGGCGGTGCTGGTCTACCAGGCCACAGTCGAAGTCGACGGTGTCAACGTGACCGCCAAGGTCCTCAAGGGCGCGGTCGAGGCACTCCCGGAGGGCGACTTCGACGCCGAGGAGATCACCGCGCATGTACGGGCCTACCTCGAGTCCCTCAACGAGCGTGGGGAGGACGACGACGAACCGGTCGACTTCGCCGAGCAGGTGGAGAAGGCGGTGCCGTCGCGCTGGGTGCGCCGGCTCGCAAAGAAGGACTCGGCGGCCGCGCACCGTTACCTCGACGAGCTCCAGGCGCACATTGATAAGTGCCGAGCAGAGCTGTTGGCGACGTCAGTGCCGGACCAGAAGTCCGCACCGGCCAGCGAGGGGACGACTCCCGAGGCTGAGACGCAGGAGACCGCGGCAGCCTGACACGGCCCTTGGACGCAGAGAAGCGGCCCCGTCCTCTCGGACGGGGCCGCTTCTCGTAGGAGGCGGTACGCGAGGTTGTCGTAAAGCTGGTCGGCCCATACCGGGTACGGGCCCTTGCGGTCGGGGCTACGGCTGGGTGTCGAGGCGGGCGACGAGTCCGAGGAGTATCCCGTCGGGGACGTCGGAGAGGTTAGCCGCGGCGAGGGCGGCGTGTGCCTCATGGGCGGAGGCGCTGAGTGCGGCTGTGCGACATCCCGTGAGTTCCCCTGAGCCCCGCTGAGTGCCCGGCCCCGTGGTCAGGGGCTTCTTCCTCCTTCGTGTGCTCTGCCGCCTTGTGACGTAACTTCGGGATTCCTGAAGCGTTCTCACCTCGTCCGACTGATCCGCAGTCGGACCGAAGGCGAGGAGGCTCGGGTTGGCGGCGCTGGCGGTCGTACGGGACCTGCGTGAGCACTGGGCGCCCGCGTCGGCGGAGGAGCTGGAGCGGTTCGAGACCGACGTGCTGTCCGGGTTCGTCCTCGCGAGAGCGTCGGCGGGTCTGGCGGACGGCACCATTCGCGGGGACGTCGGTCACCTGGAGCAGATCAGGAGCTGGTTCGGCCGGCCGCTGTGGGACATGGAGCCTGCCGACGCCGACGCATACTTCGGGAAGGTGCTGCGGAACTCACCCAGCGGTACCCGGCTGGGCCGGTCGCAGGCGCTGACCACGTACTTCATGTTCCTGGAGCTTCGGCACAAGGTCGAGCTGCACCGGATGACCGGCCGGGTGGTCGAGTGCCCGATCGACGAGATGAACCGGCCGCGCGGCGCCAAGGATGCCCAGCTGCGGATCCCGCCGAGCGAACCGGAAGTCGGGACGCTGTTCACCGGCTGGGGCGACGAGCTGGCCACCTGCCGAAAGTTCGCCCCGACCGCGCGGAACTACACCGCTTCGAAGCTGATGTCCCAGGTCGGCCTGCGGGTGAGCGAGGCATGCAAGCTCGACCTGGCCGACATCAAGTGGGACCTGGGCCGCTTCGGCAAGCTCCACGTCCGCCACGGCAAGGGCGCCCGCGGCTCGGGGCCGCGCGAGCGGATGGTGCCGCTGATCAACGGCGCAGACCGCACGCTGCGGTGGTTCATCGAGGATGTGTGGGGCCAGTTCGACGACGACCACGCCCGCCCCGGCGCCCCTCTGTTCCCCTCCGAGCGCAAGAACACCGACGGCTCTTCACGTCGGGTGGGCGACGACGCCCTGCGCAACGGTCTCAGGGACGCGGCCAGAGCGCATCTTCCGGGGTGGGGCGAGCGGCTGACGCCGCATGTCCTGCGGCACTTCTGTGCGTCCCAGCTCTATGGAAACGGCCTGGACTTGCTGGCAATTCAGGAGGTTTTGGGACATTCCTGGATCGCTACGACGATGCGATATGTCCACGTCCAGCAGACCCGGGTCGAGGATGCCTGGGCCGCCGGGACCGAGCGGGCCGCGAAGCGACTGGAAGGGCTGATCCGATGAGGTGGAACCTGCGGCTGACCGCCGCGAACAAGGGTATCTGGAAGGCGTCCGAGCTCCAGCGGAGCCTGGCCGAGCACGGGCTGGTGATCTCGGCGGGGAAGATGTCCGGGCTGTGGTCCGGCCAGCCGGTCTCCCTCAAGCTGGAGGACCTGGACGTCATCTGCGTCGTCCTGGGCTGCGAGATCGGCGACCTGCTGATCCCCGAGCCGGACAAGGTCACCCGCCCCGGCGAGGAGACCGGCCGGCAGGCCACCGCCGTCGCCGCCGGGGCCCCGGCAGTGGTGCCCCGGCGGCGGGACGGCCGGTCCCTGCCGCCACAGTGACGATGCGGTCGGCTCAAGGACGGTAACTCCATGCTGGAGCCGAAGAGCTGCCCGCACTGCCTGGGCTGGGGGCTGCTGTTCATGCGGTGCTGCGGAGGATGCTCCTCCTTCGCCCGCCCCGGCTCGGACGGCCGGTGCACCGGCTGCACCGGATACGGCCCGCTGCGGAAGGGGTACTGCCGGCTGTGCTGGTGCCAGGCGCGTACGGATGCCGCGGCCACCGGCGCCCAGGCAGAGCCACTGCTACCGACGCTGCGGCATCACCAGTTGTTCTTCGCGCACATGGCCCCGCTATGGGAGCGGGTCCCGCGGCCACGGCAGCCGAAGTACGAGCGGCGGGGGCGCCCCCGCAGGCCCGATCCCCCTCCGGCGTCGCCGCCCGGCGGCTGGCTCCAGCCCGCTCTGTTCGCGGCCTGCCGCGACTTCACCCACATCGACCCCGATCAGCACACGGGCCCGGACAATCCGTGGCTCGCCTGGGCCCGGCACACCGCCCACCGCCTCGGCGAGGTCCGCGGCTGGCCCCGCAAGGTCCGCTTCGGCGTCGACCGGGCGCTGATCATCCTGATGTCCCGGCACGTCGGCGGCGATGTCGTGCGCTATTCCGAGCTCCATCCGGCCTTGCGGCCGCGTCGGCTGAACATGGAGCTGACTATCGAGGTCCTCGACCACATCGGCGTCTTCCTCGACGACCGAACGCCGTCGTTCGATACATGGCTGGAGTGCAAGCTCGACGGTATGACCCCCGGCATCCGCCGCGACGTCGAGCACTGGGCCCGGCTCCTGCACGACGGCGGCCCGCGGTCGAAGCCCCGGGAGGAGGCCACGGTCTGGAACTACCTCAACCGCATCCGGCCCGTGCTGATCGACTGGTCCAGCCGCTACGACCACCTGCGCGAGGTGACCCGTGATGACGTCCTCACGCAGCTCGACGCCCTCCATGGCAGCCAGCGTCAGCACACCCTCATCGTGCTGCGGTCCCTGTTCGGCCGGGCCAAGAAGAACGGCACCATCTTTAAGAACCCGACCGGCCGCATCCGCGTCGGCCAACGCGAGCACGGCATCATCCAGCCCCTGGCTCCCGAGCACATCGACAACTCGGTCGCCGCGGTCACCAAGCCGGCGGACCGTCTGATCCTCGCCCTCGCCGCCGTGCATGCGGCACGCTCCGGCGCCATCCGCCGACTTCAGCTCGACGACCTCGACATCGGCAACCGGAAACTCACGATCGACGGCCGTGCCCGACGGCTGGACGACCTCACACTGCATGTCGCCCGCGAGTGGCTGGAGTTCCGGCGCCGGCGCTGGCCCAACACCGCCAACCCGCACCTGCTGATCAACAAAATCACCGCTCTCGGGACCGGCCCGGTGAGCCAGGTCTCTCTCACCGCACCACTTCGCGGCCAGGCAGCCACCCTGGAACAACTCCGCGTCGACCGCCAGCTCGAAGAAGCCCTCACCCACGGCCCCGACGCACTCCACCTCGCCGAGGTCTTCGGCCTGGACGAGAAGACCGCGATCCGCTACGCGAACTCTGCCAAGGCTCTCCTGGAACGGCCCCTGGAAAGTGACCCCGCGACTTCACCACGAACCCACGGGTCCACCCCCTGAAATCCAGGCATCGGACCCTCGGGTTCCCGCTGAGAACCCTTCAGTTTTCGCGAACCCACGGGGGTCCTGGGGTCCCAGTAGTCCTCGCCGAAAAAACAACGCTAAGGGCTCAGCCGCAGGTCACCGCGCGGGTTCCATCGCGGCCGCCTTCTCGTCGTGTTCGCGCAGCATGCGCATGACGGTGGCGGGTGAGGGGTGCTGTCCCTTCTTCGCGCCGGTGGTGATGACGAGCCGCTTGGCGATGTCGCGCAGGCTCATCTCCTGGTCGCGCAGGTGGAGGGCCATGGACAGCATGTCTTCGTCGGTGACGCCCGCGCCGCCGATGGTCTTGCCGCGCTTGCGGGCGGACTCGTGGCCTTCGAGGGTGCGGGCCGTTCTTGCGCATGCTCCCGTGCTCGTCCGCCGACGACCACCCGCAGGAGGCCAGCGCGGTGCGGACGTCGTCGCGGTACCACGCTTCCCCCTCCTCCCGCTCCTCCTCGTCGGCGGTGTCCGTCGCCGCGGTGATCATGTATGCGGGGTAGACGTGCCACGGGCCCGGTTCGCTGGTCGGTGTGGGCAGGGCGGCCCGGAACCCCAGGACGCGGCAGCCGAGTTCGGCCTCCACCCGGGCCCGCAGAGCGTCCGGAGAGGCATCCTGCGGCAGATCACCGGGCAGAAAGCCGCCCAGAGAGCCGTTCTCCTCCCACTGCCTCCGGGTGAACAACTCCCAGCAAGAAGCCTCCACGTCGCCGCACAGCAGATCACCGGGGAACCACGCCAGGACGTGGGTCGGGGTGGCGGCCGTTGCCGCGCCGCCCCGAGGGTCAGGCTCGTGCCCGTCGGCCAGCATCACGTTCACGTCGCGGTCCTGTGCCGGGCGGCGCCGGACGAGGCCGAGCTCATCGGCGATGCCCAGCACGAACCGCTGACCGGCCACTGGTGTGCATCGTTGCGTTCATCCCCACCCCATCCTCCCAGGACCCGGCGCCCGGGACCGCCTCGGTATCGAGGGCCATTCCATCCCCCCGCAGCGATCACGTCCAGCCCAATCATGCTGCGGGCGAGAGCAGCGGCGGGGGCGTCACCCGGCCGCTGCTCTCGCCTACCCGTGGTCGTCTACGCGTCGGACGTGCAGGTGGCTGACCGTCGCCAGAGGCTGGTGGTCCGGCTCCATCAGCTCTTCGGCGAGCTGGAACACCTTCGGGCCAGCCTTGTAGAAGTTCACGATGCCGATCGAGAAGGCCGTCGCCAGCCAGCCGTCGGCGGAGAGCTTCTTGACCCCCTTGGAGACGGTGCCCTCGGCGATGCCGACGGCCGCCGCGATGTCGCGGGCGGTCTCGCGCAGGGTGTTCCCCAGCGGGACGGAGGTCAGGACGTACTGGAGGATCCGATAGTGGGAACCCGCGTACCCGGCGGTCCTCAGAAGGATCTCCTTCCCAAGGTCGGGCGTGTACGGCAGGGCGGCCGTTTCTTCCGCTGGGACCGTCATGATGCCCTGGCCTCCTTGTGTGCCGTCATTGCCTGCTTCCTGGTCCGAGCCGGCGCCTTCTGGGGGGCGGGCACCACGGGGAAGCGTGCGTCCTTCACCGCTTCAACTTGCGCTACCGCGGGCCCGTCGAACGCGGCCCGGGGGTTGAGGCGGAAGAACTTGATCCGGGCGACCTGCTCGGCCATCAGGAGCAGGCCCCCGCCGTTCAGCCTTCCGACGCTCTTGCTGACCTTCGGCGGGCTGCTTCCCCCGCAGTCGCGCCGGCCACTCCGCCTACACCGCGCTCTTCGGCTGCGTCGCGACCGCCGAACTCACCCTGGACCGGCAGGCCCTCCACTCGATCCGGGAACGCAGCGAGCTCAGGTACATCGAGCTGTTCGCCGCCCTCAGCGCCCTGTAGCCCCTCACCCGCCGGTCTCTACCCGTACGGAAGGCGTGGGCAGGCTGGACGCAAGGCCGCGTGAACGCCGGGGCTCCGCGTGATGCCGGATCAGGCCGAGCGCAGCGGAACGACTCGGCGCTCGCCGGTGGACTCCTCGCCGAGCCGGTAGATCGGGATGTTGGTGACCCGGTCGACCTCTTCGAGCCAGCCCTCCTTGACCAGCTCCTTGCGAACCCGGGAGAAGAGGGAAGGGGTCCAGCCGAGCTCTTCCGCCAGTGCCGCGGCCGTCCTCTTGACCGCCCCGTTGGGCGCCTTCGGCGCCAAGGCGTACAGCTGGAGCAGGAGCCGCTGGTTCGGCTTGAGCTTCCGCGTGCGGCGCAGCACCGTCAGCGCCACCAGGTCGCCGCTGCTCATGCGGATTCCCCCTTCACGAACCCGGGGTTGCCCGGGAGCCCTGGAATGTCCGGCGGGTTGTAGGACTTGATGGTGGTGCGCTGCTCGAACGCGTCCTGCTGGCTCGCGAAGTACGGCGAGACCTTGTAGAAGCGCTGGCGGCCGAATTCCTCGACGAAGAACAGCAGCCGACGCTTGACGAGCTTGCGGACGATCCGGCCGAGGGCGTCCGGGCTGGTGCCGAGTCGCTTCGCGATCTGTGCCGTGGTCTTCATGACGGGCTGGTCCGGCCCGGGCGTCGCCCCGACGTACCACTGGAAGACGCGGAACTCGCGGTCGGTGAGCCCGCCTTCCTTCGGCGGAACGGCGGCCAGGGCCTCCAGCCGGGTGTTGTCGACGGTGCTGTAGCCGGCGATGTAGCCGAAGCGGGCCCGCGGCGGCGCCTTGTCGGGGTCGTTGCCTCTCGGCTGCTGCGCAGGGCGCGCCATATGGATCTCTCCGCTCGTCGTGCGGCATGTCCCATGAGTGCATGCACACCGTAGCGCGCGTCCGGATCCCTGAACTTCCACGACATGTACTCATGGGACATGCTTGCCGCTCCTGCGGTCCGGATATCCGGACCGCAGGAGCGGCATATCCCGGTCCCTCGATCTGCATATCCGATCCTGGGAACTGGATCACCCCACCGAAAACCGCAGCTCAGACGGTATCTAGTCACGGTTCTATCTGTGTACACAGGACACGGAGCAGGCGCCCACCAAGCCCCCGGCATCCGTCGCCGAATCGCCACCCGGACCGGCGTGTTGCCTCCCCCTCGCCTCAGCCCCGTACCGCCCCCTGATACCCCGGCCACAGAACGGACGCCCCGCGGTGGCGAGCTTGCCCACAGACGTGCGGAGGTACGGGAGCCGTCCGGCCGGCCTCAACCCCCACCGGGCATCAACCACAGGTCCGGCCAGGCGAACCCCCACCCACCGCAACCATGCTGTCCAATGCTTTTGGTCGTCACGGTCAGCACCACCTGCTCACGAACCCGCATGTGGAGCAGCCTCAGCCACCGACTCGGTGACCACCGGCCTTAGCCCGCCCAGACCGCGCGAGCCCGGGAACGTGGTCGAAGAGACCACGCTAGCGGCCGATTATTCACAACTAAGGTGATTCCCTACGCGTCTGACCTATCCGGAATATCCGTTCTCGGTACCCTGCGGGTCATGGACTGGACGATCAAGAATCCCCTGCCCGTTGAAGGCCGCACGATCGGCTTCGTAGGGAAAGGCGGGGGTGCGAAGTCCACCATCCTGGCCCACCTGCTGCGCTACTGGCATGCCATGGGGATCCCTGCCGTCGGACACGATGCAGACGACTCCGCCAAGCATCAAGCAGGCACGCTGCTCGCCTGGGCCGAGGAACTGTCCGCCCACGGCCCTGGATTCGGTTCCCCGGTCTACCGTGCTCCCGCCGCGTCCTCGCTCGCGGCGGAGGTCAAGCGCCTCCGGCCGGCGCACGGCCTGTCCGTCATCGACACCAAGGCGTGGGAGAGCAGAACGCTCAACATCCACTACGCCACCGTCAAGACGGCCGACCTGCTGGTCATGGCCCTCTACCCGAGCGGCGTGGAGAAGGACCGGGGAGGGCTGATCTGGGCGGCAATGGACGAGGTCGAAGCGATGTCCGGCCGCCGGCCGCGGATCTCCTGCCTCCTGACCCGCTTCAACTCAAGCGCTTCCGCTGCTGACGATGTCCGCAAGGAGCTGGAGGACGAGGACGTGCACGTCCTCAAGACCACGATCGCCGCTTCCGAGGCGAAGGACGGATACGCCCAGTCGTTCGGCAAGGTCCCGGCCCTCAAGAAGGACTCCCCCATGCACCAGCTCGCCCTTGAGCTCCTCACGGAGGTGATGAAGTGACAGCTCGTCCGAGCATGACCAAAGGCCGTCTGCGGAAAGGCGCACCGGCAGTGAGGAAGGTCCCCGGGCTGGATGCCGGCCGGTTCACCGGGGAGAACGTGATCAACCCTGTCAGGGTGATCAAGGGAAGTCCCGAGGAACAGCTTGCCCAGGTCACTGCTCTCCTGAAGGGCGCCAAGGAGAGCAGCGAGGAGGCCGTGGCCGATGTGAAAGCCGTGGCCGCGGTCAATAAGGGGGTGCTCCTGGCCTACGCCAAGCAGCACGAGCTGTGGAAACACTCGACGTCCCCGTCCTTCGAGGAGTGGGGCGCCGCCGTCCTTGAGGTGAGCGTGAAGTACGTGCACCGGCTGGTCAGAGAGGCCGCCGCTCTCGCCAAGGTCGTCGCGGTGAACGAGAGGTGTGAAAAAGTGCACCACCGCGTCAGCCGGCCCTCTCACGCCGTCGTCGTCGCCAAGCTCATCGACCAGCACGGCGAGGAGGCCGCTGTCGCGGCGATCCCCAAGGCGCACGACCTTGCGGCCGAGCAGCGCCGGAACCGCCCTACCGCAGCGCTCTTCGTGCAGGCGGCCGGCATGCTCGGCTACGAGATCACGGGGCTCGGCGAGGACGGCGACGACGATCCTCCCGCTCTCGATGCTCCCCCTGCCGTCGTCCGTGCCCAGAAGTCCCTGGGACGGCTCACCACCACCATTGGGGGCGTGAAGGAGCGGCACATCTCGACGATGTCCCGGGGCGACGCGGACACGGCCCGCGCTCAGGCGGAGGCCGCGCGCAACCAGCTTTCCGCCTACATCCGCAGAATCGACAAGGTGTACCCGAAGAAGTCCCTCGCCCGAGGCTGACGACGCGCCACGTCCACCAGCCGCCCCGGACGCAGCCCAGCCCCGCGGAACCCTCGAAACGGCCCCGTGGGGGGTCTTCGTGCCTCTAGTCTGCGGGGGTGGTCGAGCATGCAGCATGTGCCGGGTCGGTCTTGACGGAAGCGGACCTGCGGCAGGCACAAGAGGCGTACAGGCTGGGCGAGGTCCGCGCGGTGCGGTACCTGGCTGACGGGCTGATGAACCGGAACTGGCGTCTGCGCACGGACCGCGGCGAGTTCGTGCTGAAGTGCATCGTTGACGTCACGCCGTCACTCGCCCGCCGGAACCTGAGCGTGGTGTCTGAGCTCGGGGCGCGGGGGGTTCCAGTCTGCCCTGCTGTACGGACCGCGGAGGGCGACTTGCTCGCCCAGATCGGCGGGCACAGCTATGCGTTGTTCCCCTGGGTGAACGGTGCCCACATCCGGGGTGTCGACCTGACCGCCGAGCAGGCCCGTGCTCTCGGGGGCGAGCTCGGTCGCGTCCACGTGGAGCTGGCCGGAATGGTCCCGGCCGTGTTGCCGTACGCGCCGGAGACGATGACCGTCTCCGTCCCGCGGGCTGAGCAGGCCGTGGTGGAGGCCGACCGTTTCTTGGCGCTCGCCTCGGATGATTCATCGGCCTTTGCGGGGCATGTGGCGGAGTTCCTGGAGCAGCGGAAGGTCCTGCTGGGCAAGTACGCCGGGCAGCGGCCGGCCAGTGATGTCCCGGCTGGCCGCTATGGCTGGGCCCATGGGGACTTTCAGCACCTCAATGTCCTGTGGCTCGATGGCGCGGTGCGGGCGGTGTTGGACTGGGACCGGATCCGTGTGCGGCCGTTGGGTGAGGAGGTGGTCCGGTCGGCCACCCTCCTGTTCGGCCGGGAGGAGGGTGACCTGGACCTGGGTCTGCTGTCGTCCTTCGTTCGCGGGTACCGGTCGGTGGTGGAGGTCGGTGGTGGCGAGCTCGCCGATGCGGTGCACCGGTTGTGGTGGAAGCGGATGTGCGACTACTGGCACCTGGAGTTCCACTACGACCGCGGTGATCATTCCTGTGACCACCTGTTCCTCTCGGCCTCCCGGTTCCTCGACTGGTGGACGGGTCACCTGGACGAGGTGCAGCAGGCTTTCGCCGCCTAGAAGGAGACCAGCGTGCGGGCGCCGTGGCGGGCCTGCGCCCGCTGGAGGGCCTCGTCGATCTGCGCCAGGGGGAGCACCGAGGTGACCAGGGGCTCGGCGCGCAGTTGCTGGTTGTGCAGGAGCGCGGTGTAGCGGGGGATGTCGGCGAGGGTGCGTACGGACCCCATGACGGTGCCGGCCAGCGTCCGGCCGTGGCGGAGCAGGCGTCCAGGAACGGGGACGTCGGCGCCGGGCGGCATCATGCCGACGATGGTGGCGTGGCCTTGGGGGGCGAGGGCACGGAAGGCCGTGCTTGCGGTGTGGGGCAGGCCGACAGCTTCGATGCTGCGGTCGACGCCGCCGCCGGACAACTCGGTGATCTTCTCCGCCAGGTCGTCGCCCGCGCCGGCGCGGACGGTGTCGGTGGCACCGAGTTCGCTGGCGAGCGCCAGGCGGTGGTCTTCGAGGTCGGCAGCGATGATCTGGGCGGCTCCGGCGATGCGGGCGGCCTGGACGGCGCTGAGGCCGACTCCGCCGGTGCCGATGACGGCGACGCGGGAGCCGGGCTCGGGCCGGCTGACGTTGAAGACGGCGGCCAGGCCGGTGGTGATGCAGCAGGACAGGAGCGCGCCGGCTCCGAAGGAAACGTCGTCGGGCAGGGGGATGAGGGCACGGGCGTCGAGGAGCATGAGCTCGGCGAACGCGGAGACGCCCAGGTACTGGCGGAAGGGCGCGCCGTCGAGGGTGAGGCGGTGGCGCTGGCGCTGCTTGCCGGTGGTGTCGGTGCAGTAGACCATGGCGCCGCTGAGGCAGGCCGGGCAGTGGCCGCAGAAGGTCTGGTCGCAGACGATGACGCGGTCGCCGGGGGCGATGCCAGTGACGTTCTCGCCGATGGCTTCGACGATGCCGCTGGCTTCGTGGCCGAGCACGGTGGGGAGCGGGTAGGGGACGGTGCCGGTGGCGAAGTGCAGGTCCGTGCCGCAGATTCCGGCGGCCATGGTGCGGACGAGGACTTCCCCGGGACGGGGGTCGGCGAGTTCGATCTCTTGCAGGCGCAGGGACTGGCCGGGGTGGTGGAGGACGGCGGCCTGGCAGCGGTAGCTCACAGGGGTCTTCCCTTCCGGGCGCTATCGGGTGTGGTGGGCGAGGAGGTCACTGAGCACGGTGGCGACCTGGTGCATGTAGTCGGCAGCCCGGCACGTGGGGATCTTGATGACGAGCATCTGGCGCCGGGCGGCGGTGTAGTGGGGGAACGCCTCGGCGTCCGGCGGCCGGTAGTCAGTGGCCGCGATGTGGGGCCACAGGCGTTCGAGGTGCTGGCGGTCCTGGAGCAGCGGGCTGCGCAGCCAGTCCTCGTACAGGGGCCGCAGCGGGATTCCGGCGGTGGTGGCGGCACGGGCGAGGGCCTGGGGGTCGCGGACGCGGTGGGCAATGGTCACCGGGGTGCCGTACCAGCCGCGTCGGCTTCCGTCGGCCAGGGTGGGCCAGGTGACGGGGGCCTGAAGCTCGTGGAGCGTTTCCCTCAGTGCGGTGAGGTTGTCCTCGGCGGCCTGGGAGCGGGCGGCGAGGGTGCGCAGCTGCTCGCGGGCGATGACGGCGGACAGCGGCGGCATGCGGAACTTGTACGCCCCGCCCGTGCCGGCGAGGGGCCGGAGGTGGTCGAGGGTGAGTTCGGCCTGGAGGCGGTGGGGGTGGTGGCCCAGGACGAGGGCGTGTTCGTAGACGGCGCGGTCGGAGGTGGTCAGGATGCCGCCTTCGCCGCCGGAGACGGTCTTGGAGTCCTGGAGGCTGAAGCAGCCGGCCGCGCCCCAGGAGCCGACGGGGCGGTGGCGGTAGAGGGCGCCGTGGGCGTGGGAGCAGTCCTCGACCAGCGGCAGGGGCGCGGCCGTGGTGAGGGCGTCCATGCGGGCGGGGATGCCGAAGGCGTGGGTGACCAGCGCGGCCGAGCAGGCGGGCGCGGCGGCGGCCAGGGCGTGGGGGGCGAGGTTGGGGGTGTCGGGCTCGGTGTCGCAGAAGACGGGGAAGCTACCAGCGTGGAAGGTGGCGGTGATGGCGGAGATCCACGTCATCGGCGTGGTGGCGATGCCGGCGGCCGGGGATGCTCCGGTGGCGTGGAGGGCGGCATGCAGGGCGGCGGTCCCGGAATTGAAGGACAGGGCGTAGCGGGTGCCGGCCAGGGCCGCGAAGGCGTCTTCGAGTTCGGTGACTGCGGGGCCGCGGCCGGTGTCGGAGAGACGGCCGGTGCGCAGCTGCTCGATGACCGGTTGTTCAGCGGTGCGGTAGCGGTCGGGTTCTTTGGGGAACGACAGCGTGACCGTACGGCCGGGGTCAGTCATGGTGGCCTGCCCGGCTGGCGGGGACGGGGTGTTTCGCGGCGTCCTGGGGGGTGCGGTGCAGGTGGCCGGGGCGGGCGCCGGGCGGCAGGTCGGCGGAGAGGTAGAAGACCCGCATCTCTTCGGTGACGGTGAGGATGTCGTGGTCCTGGCCGGGGGCGGTGTAGAGGATGTCCCCGGCGGTGACCTGGTGGGTGGTCTCGCCGATGCCGACGGTGCCGGATCCGGCGGCGATGAACCAGAATTCGCCGATGTCGTGGTGGTGGCGGTCGAAGGTGGCGGTGCCGTCGTCGCGGATGACGAACATCCCGGCGGCCGAGGCCGGGCAGCCCGCGGGCCGGTTGTCGGGGGTGAGCTTGTGCCGGGCACCTGCGCGGATCAGGGTCATGACGTCCTCCGTGGTTGTGGAGTCGTACGGGGCGTGATGCGGGGGATGAGCCGCGGCCGTCCGGCAGCGAGGTCGGAGAGGTCGGCGTCGATCTGACGGGCTCGCAGGTGCGCGTCCGTGTGGTCGGAGTGGCGTGCGTGGTAGGCGAGGAGGAACAGGGCGATCCTCAGCCGGTAGACGGTGATGGCGAGGAGGCTGCCGGGTCCGGGGGGCGTGGGGAAGTAGCCGTCGGCGAGGGCCTCGGTCAGGGCCGGGGGCTCGGTGAGGGACCACCCGGCGATGTCGGCCAGCGGGTCACCGCCGCGCACGCTCTCCAGGTCCACGATGCCGGTGACCGTCACCCCGTCGCTGAGCACATGGCGCGCGGCCCAGTCCCCATGGAGCAAGCGCGGCACCGTCCCCGCCAGTTCCGGGAGGTGAGCACGCAGGGCCCCGGTCATGTGGGCGGCCAGTTCAGCGGCTGGGCCTGGGGGGTCGGCGGGGGTGCGCAGCAGCCAGTCGGCGAGCGTGCGGTGGGTGGCGGTGCCGACCGGAGTGAGGCGGCCGAAGCCGTCGACGGGCACCGCGTGGACCTTGCGCAGCAGTTGCCCGGCCCGCTGTGCGAGTGCGGCCGCCGCAGGCTGCGGCATCTGGGAGATGGGTACGCCGGGGCAACGGGTCTCGACGGCCATGTCCGGGCCGTGCCACACCATCGTCGGGACGGGGACGCCGTGGTGGTGGAGCTGGCGGGCCGCCCAGGCGGCGACCTGGTAGCGCGGGTGCCGTCCGACGACGGGCACTTTGACGATGAGCGGCTGGCCGTCGGAGCCCGGGGCGGTGAAGACGTGGTTGTCCGCGCCGCCTTCCATGGCGCGCGGCAGACACTGCGGTGCGGTGATACCGGCGGCGGCCAGGCGCCGGGCGAGGGCCGGGGGGTCCGGCGAGCCGGAGCCGGTGGACGGTGGAGTGATCACGGCCGGGCTCCGGTCGCGGGCACCGTGATGGCTGCTCGCGGCGGAGGCGAGGGCGGCGTCCAGCAGAGCGATCGAGCCCAGATTGCGTGCGGCGTCGACGTCGGGGTGGGCCTGCCCGTGCAGCGCGTCGATCATCTTGGCGATGACCACCTGGTAGCCGGGCGGCGTGGCGCCGAGCTCCCGGACGGCCGGCGCCGCGGCCGGGGTGGTCAGGGGGGCGGTGGCCAGGCGGTGCTCGCCGTCCCACCAGGTGGCGCCGTCGGCTCCCGTTGCTGTCCAGCGTCCGCCGGCCGGGGTGCGCAGGGCCGGGCCCGTGGTGTAGCCGCCGCGGTAGGAGAAGACGCTGCCGTCGTCGAAGGTGACGGTGCAGTGGGCCAGGGAGCAATGCGGTCCCAGGGCCGCAAGGGGGGTCTCGGTGCAGTGCACGCCGGTGGGGGCGGTGGTGATCAGCTGCCGGATCTGGTCGAAGGCGTGGACGGCCAGGTCGCTGGTGACCGGCCAGGGCTGGCGGGCGCGGAAGCCCGGCTGGTGCAGGGCCACCAGCGTCTCGGCCGTGACCGCCCACGGTCCCTTGCTGCTGTGCACGGCGTCGCGGAAGGCGAGGAAGCGCGGGTCCAGTGCGCGGTTCTGCATCACCATCAGCCGACGGTCGGTGCGCTCGGCCAGGGCCACGAGGGCGACCGCGTCGGCGTAGGACAGGGCAAGGGGCTTCTCGGCAAGGACGTGCAGGCCGGCCATCAACGCCTCGCGTGCGAGTGCGGCGTGGTGGCCGGGCGGCGTCAGGAGGGCGACCGCGTCCGCGCCGAGCTCCGGGAGACGGGCGGTATCGGCGTGTACCAGGTGCGGGCCCACGAGCCCGTGGCGGTCGGCGAGCTGCTCGGCGGCCTGGGTGTCGGGGTCGATCAGGGCTGTGATGGTGATGCGCGTATCGGCGGCAAGGACACGGATCCAGCGGGAGGCGATGGCCCCGCAGCCCACAATGGCGATCTTCACCTTGTCCTCCTCGGTCGGTGCGCGGCGACGGCGCCGCGCGCCTGTGTGATGTGGCGCAGCGCCGCCGAGGCAAGCTCCCGGGTGGTCGGGCGGGAGGAGTCCAGGTGGATGCAGCGTGGGGTGAGCGCCTGGTGGTGGAAGTACGCCTCGAAGTGCCGGGTGAATTCGGGGGCGTAGAAGACCGTTGGCATGCCGGGGCGCCGGGCGGCCCGCGCGGCGAGGACTGCGGGGTCGGCGTGCAGCACGATGGTGAGGTCCGGCAGCAGCGGCGCCGAGGCGCAGACCAGCTGCCGGGCCTTGTCCATGATCAAGTGCCCGTGGAGTTGGGCGATGGCGTAGGTGTGGGCCAGGAACGTGTCGACGGTGCGGTCCAGCAGCACGTCCCGGCCCTCTGCGTCAGCTTCCTCGGCGGCCTTGCGCCGTCGTTCTTCCACCCCGAGTAGCACGGCCAGGCCCTCCAGCTGCTCGCTCGCGGTCGCGGCGACCGGGTTGGGCAGCAGGGCGGGGGCGGGTGCGGCGTGGTAGTAGCAGGGCACCACCAGCGGGTCGTTGCCCGCGGCCGCGACCTCGGCGATCAAGGAGGTCTTGCCGGTACAGCTGACCCCCTCATACCCGGTGATCACAACGCCTCCAGGGCCATCGGGGCCGGGCGCCGGTCGGCTTTCGGGGACAACTCCTCGGCCCGGGGGCGAAAGCGGTCGAGGACGGCCAGGGCCGGGCCGATGCTGCTGAGCCCGTAGGCGGCCAGCAACAGCAGCCCCTCGCGGGCCTGTTCGCCCGCCGTCGGCCGTCGGCCGTCGGCGGCGGCCAGCTGGCGCACGGGGGTGACCACGCCCAGCCACAGCGCCACCCCCGCCGCCACGCGCACCGGGCCGGCGGTGCGGCGGTGGACGGCCAGCCACAGGCACACCACGGTCGCGGGGGTCCGGGTGAGCCAGGCAGCGCCCCGGTACCAGCCGACGAGCAGCGCGCTTGCCCGCGCTGCGGCGGTGCCGCGGCCGTCGTGGCGGGCCGCGGCATGGCAGGCCCCGTAGTCGAGGTAGTTGGCGAACCAGCGCCTGCCCTGCGCGACGAGGGCCACGATGTCCTCCGGCCCCGGTGCCACGACCAGGGCCGGTACGCAGCAGACGGGAATCTTGCAGACGGTCAGCTGATAGCCGAAGGGCAGGTCGTCGAGCACCGTGTAGGTCGGCAGACCTCCGAGCCGGGTGAAGGTGTCGCGGCGCACCCACAGGCCATGGCCGACCGTCTGGGCCAGAGCGCCCCCGCCGACGGCCGCCCGGAGCACGCCGTGCCGGTGGCGGACGGCGCGGGCATGACGGTCGAAGGCGGGGATCTCGCGGCGCAGCGTCCACAGAGTCTGCAACCGTGCCGCACCTTGGCACACCGCCCGCTCCCACGCCCACCCGCTGGTGCCCTGGGTGGTGAACCGTGCCGACTGCTGCACGACGGGCGGCACCTGCCCGTACTCGGCCCGGTGGCGGGCGATGCTCGTCACGGTGTGCTGGAGCAGGGCCTGGGTGGGCCGGGAATCGACGTCGTAGACGGCGACGTACGCCTCGCCCGGCCCGGGGGGCAGCGTGGCCACGGCGTGGTTGACCTGTGCCGCCTTGCGGCCCACGCCGTCGTAGTGCACGTGCCGGACCGGCAGGCCCTGGTAGGCGCTCTGGGCCAGGACGTCGGCGACGACCTGTTCGGTGAGCGGGAACGGGGCCAGAGCGTCCGCCACCTCGTGCCGCGACGGGCGCCGGCCGACGGTGGCGTCGTCCAGGCGGGCGAGGGCGGCGCCTTCCGCCGGTGTCAGCTGCGGCGGCCGGCGCAGGCCAGAGGCGAGCCGGTCGATGAGCAGCTCGCGCTCATGACGCTCACGGGCGGTGGTCACCACGGTCAGCGTGGAGCCGGACAGGCCCGGCAGCAGCCGCGCGTACCAGGCCAGGGCATCGCCGATGTGCTCCTGCTCGCGCAGCACGGGGAGGACGAAGTGCACCACTACCGCAGGCGGTTCGGCTGCCCGGGGGACGGCGTCCTCGTGGTGGAGGGAGCGGAGCGTGGCCTTGAGCCGTCGCGCGCCCTGGGCGTGCCGGGCGGCCACCGCCACCGCGAGCGCGCCCACGACGAGGCTGGCCGGCCGGGCGGTCACCGGGGCCCTCCCGTGGTGGCGGGCAGATGCTGCTGGTAGAGGTCCGCCAGCGCAGCCGCGGGATACCCCGCCTTCCAGGGCTTGTCGGGCCCGGCGAAGTGAAGGACCGCCGCACGACTCTCGTCGCCAAGCAGCGTCGCCAGGGGCATGACCTCCTCGGCGTGGTGAACAAACCCGGGCTGGCTGGCGAGCGAGGAGAGGGCGAAGGTGTTCCACCTGCGGTCCAGGCGCAGCCAGGTGTCCTCGGCCGCCCAGTTCAGGGCGTCCTGGTCCCAGAACCGCGCATGGCCGGGGTGCTCGGCCAGGAAGCGGCGGGCGCGCTCGAACAGACCGCGCTCGCGGCACACAGACAGGTCGATGAGCATGACGCCGCTGTTGAAATACTCCCGCCCGGCCGGGAGGCCCAGCCGGTCCCAGCCGGGCAGGGCGATCCCGCGGCCGAGCACGGGGTTTTGCGGGTCGCGGACCGCTGCCAGCGGCGCGCCGCCGAGCTGGTGGCGCAGCAGGGGGCGCAGGCTGCGAAGAACGAGGGTGTCGGCGTCGAGGTAGAGCACGACCCGTTCGTCCCCGATCACCTCGGCGATCGACAGCCGGAGGTAGACCGCCTCGGACACCCAGCCGGAGACCGGCCCGCGCACCGGTGCGGCCGGCACGGCACGCAGCTGGGTGCTCAGGCCGATCTGCCGGGCGTGGCGAAGGATGTCCGCGCGGGCGGCCTCGGGGAGCTGGTCGTGCAGGACGATCAGCCGCAGGTCGCCATGGTCGTACGCGTGGGTGGTGACCAGCGAGCTCATCAGCGCACGCAGCGGCACCACGTAGGAGGCGTCCACGCCGCACACGATCGGCGGCAACGCGCAGGGCCGGGTCATCGCCCTCCCCCTGCCAGCGAGGGCACCGTAGCGGCCAATGCTGCGATGGTGCGGGCCAGGCCGTCCCTGAGCCCTACCCGAGGTGCCCAGTGCAGTTCCCGGGCGCGGCCGATGTCCGGGCAGCGGCGCCGCGGGTCGTCGGTAGGCAGCGGGCCGAAGTCGATCGCCGATGCCGAGCGGCACAGGTGACGGATCAGCTCGGCGAGCTTGAGCACGCTGATCTCCTGGGGATTGCCGATGTTCACCGGCTCCTGCCAGCCGCTCGCCGCGACGGACAGCAGGCCCTCGACGGTGTCGTCGACGTAGCACAGGGAGCGGGTCTGGGAACCGTCGCCGGTCACCGTGATCGCACTCCCGGCACGCGCCTGGTGGATGAAGGTCGGCACCGCCCGGCCATCACTCGCGCGCATCCGCGGCCCGTAGGTGTTGAAGATCCGCACGATGCCCGTGCTGATCGCCGCCTCACGGCCGAAAGCGACCGTCAGCGCCTCGGCGTAGCGTTTGGCCTCGTCGTACACGCTGCGCGGCCCGACCGGGTTGACGTGCCCCCAGTAGTCCTCGCTCTGCGGATGCTGCTGCGGGTCGCCGTAGACCTCCGAGGTTGAGGTCAGCAGAAACCGGGCCTGGGTGCGGGCGGCGGCCTGGAGCCAGTTCATGGTGCCCAAAGCACCGGTCCTCAAGGTCGCCACCGGGTGGCGCAGGTAGTCGGCCGGGGAAGCGGGCGAGGCCAGGTGGAAGACGTAGTCGAGATCCCCGGACAGATCCAGGGGCGCGGTCACGTCGTGCGGCACCAGCCGGAAGGCCGGACTGGACCTTAAGGCCAGGAGGTTCTCGGGCCGGCCGGTGGAGAAGTCGTCGATGCCCACCACCGTGGCGCCGAGGGCCACCAGGCGCTCGCACAGATGGGAGCCGATGAAGCCGGCCGCGCCCGTCACCGCCACCCGGCGGCCGGTGAACGCCTCCCCGGGCCCCGGCAGGGGCGTGGCGGTACCTGCTGTGGTGCTGGGCATGTCAGCTCATCTCCTTCAGCAAGGGGTGAGGGTGCGTCGGGGGGTGGAAGGTGTGCACCCACAGGTCGGCGATGGCGCAGCGGATGCCGTGGGGGACCTCGCACAGGCCCGGCGCGTGCGCCGTGGTGGCGAGCCTGCCCAGGGCGACGAGGATCTCCGCCTGCACCAGGTGGATCGCAGGCCCGAGGGCCGAGCCGTGCAGGAAGTTGGGCGCCTGGCCGTCGTTGAGCAGGTGGAAGTGCCGTCCGCCGCGCTCGTAGAGGCTGATGTGGCGGGCGACCGGCCGGTGGGTGAAGAGGTCGTCGATGCCGCTCAGGTCGAGCTCGTCGTCGGCCGAGGTCGCCGTCGCCACGAAGGCACCGTCCGGCAGGCGGGCCAGGTCGCCTGCGGCCAGGCAGCGGCTGCCCGTGGCGCAGAAGACCAGATCAGCGCCGGACAGGACGCTCTGCGGGCGGTCTGCGGCATCGAAGCCGGCGCTGAGCGCGTGCGCCAGGCGCACCGGGTCGCGCTCGACGACGGTCACCGGCAGCCCGCGGGCGCGCACAGTGCGGGCGATGCTGGAGCCGACCTTGCCGTAGCCGATGACACACGCGCGCCGTCCGGGCAGCACCTCTCCCAGCTCGCGCACCAGGGCCTCGGTGGAGAAGACGATGCTCTCCCCGACCAGCCGGTCCTCGGCCTCCTTCAGGGGGCTGCGGGCCACGCTGTAGACCGGGCACGGCAGTTTGTCGTGGGCCGCGTAGCGGCGCAGCCCGTTCTCGGTGTCCTCGACGACGCCGAGGACCTGCCCGGAGAACGCCTCGCACGCGGTCTGAAGGCCGGGCGAGAAGTAGCCGCCCACGTCCAGCAGGACCACAGGCAGCCCGGCCGCCCGGCGTTCGAGGTAGTCCACCAGGCCCTGCTCGCCGGCCAGGTCCTCGCGGGTCATCGCGTCCACCGGCGCGAGGGCCCGGGCCTGCTCGAAGACCGTGCGGTGGACGGACCGCGGCTTCGGGATGACGGCGGCGAGCGAGGAGACGCGGCGTAACGCGTCGAAGAAGGGTGGCTGGCTCGGCAAGAGATGGGCCACCAGGACGGAGGTCACCGCGGCCGCCGGCGGAGCGGTGAGCAGGACCTCATTGAAGAAGCGGTCGGCAGGGCGCATCAGCTCTCCCTCGACGGAGTGTCAGCCGTACCGGCAACCGGAGCCGCGCTCGGCAGCAGAGCGTCATGGGCCCTGCGCCGAGGCGGATACCAGCCCGAGTAGCTCACCGCATCTGCGTGTGGCGGAGCTAGATAGGCGCCTGTAGCGGTTGGTTGCGCTTGCGGCGCCGCACGGCGTGGCGGACGCCGTGGCGGGGTGTGGCGAATTGCGCGCCACACCCCGCACGGCTTTCCGGCTGGCGCTACGGTGGCTAAGGCCCCGCACACGGCAAGAGGAGCTTCCGGTGACGGTTCCAGGCGAGCGTGCGCGACGTAAAAAACCGGCGAACGTGCCGCTCAAGCACTGGATCGTCCAGACAGGACTGAGCTATGGAAAATTCTCAATCCACCTGAAACACACCACCGCAGCTCACGGCCAGCCCGAACTCGCACCCGACCGGTCCCGGATCGCCCACTGGGTCAACGACGGAGAAATCCCGCGCGAGCCCATGCCCGCGTACGTCGCGGAGACCCTGACCCGGCTCTGCGGACTGTCCACGCCCCTGACCCCGGCCGATCTCCAGCTGGTCCCCCACGGCCACTGTCCCCACGCCCCCATCGCGCCGACGGCGGCGCCCGTCGAAGCAGGTGATGATCAAACGAAACGGCGAACGGCTCTCGCCCTCATCGGCGGCACAGCCCTGACTCCCCTGATGACCACAGGCCGCGCCAGCGCCGACACCGTGCGGGCCTACACCCAGCACGCCACCACCACAGAGCTGGCCCCCGGCGACATCGAGCAACTCGACCTGGCCGTCCACCACCTCGGCGCCACCTACTCCGCCCAGCCACCCCACGAACTGTGGCCCGTCGCCGCCGCCCACCGCCACCAAGCCTTCGTCTACCTGCACGAGCGCCGCCACACCCTCCAAGAAGGCCGCGCCCTGGCCCACCACAGCGGCATGCTCTCCGTCATCCTCGCGTGGCTCGCCCATGACCTCGGCAAGGGCGACGACCTGGTCGAGGCCCTCTGCGAAGACGCCTGGGCCCACGGCAAACAGGCCGGGGTCAAAGAGGTCGGCGCCTGGGCGGAAGACGCCCGCTGCACCCACAAGCTCTACGCCGGACACCCGCTCGACGCCCTTACCGCAGCCACCCGCGGCCTGGCCGTCGCCCCCAAGGACGGCAACGCCGCCGTACGACTGCACGCCCAGGTCGCCCGCGCGAACGCACTGCTCGGCAACCGCGAGGCGTACCGGACCGCCGCCGCCACCTCCCATCGGCACCAGGCACGCCTCCCCCTCCACGCCGCCGGCCTCTACGCCGTCGACGCCGTCCGCATCACCTCCTACGACGCCACCAGCCTCCGGTGGCTCGGCGACGCAGAACGCGCCCGTACCGCGGCCCAGGAAGCCATCACCCACTACCGCGCGGCCTCTCAACCGCATCAGGCACCCACACGTCTCGCGATCGCCCAGCTCGACCTCGCACACGCACACGCGGCGCTCCGCGACCCAGAGGCCGCTGTCGACATCGCACGCCAGGCACTGACCGGCAGCCGGCTCGTGGACTCCGTCAAGGGCCGCGCCCAACAGCTCAGCCTGACCCTGCGACGCCGGTACCCGACCCACCCCGCCACCGGGGAACTGGCCGAAGAGATCCGGGCCCTCGCCAGCTAGCCGCACGGCAGCCTCCCGCACGAGGACAGCGAAGGGGGGCCTCCCAGCCCGGGAGGCCCCCCTTCGTCATTCCGATCGTCCCTTAAAGCGGCTTGCGATCACCCTGAGTGGCCTCGCACTGCGGGCACCACCAGTAGCCCTTGAAGGTCTTGTCACCGGGCACGGTGACGGTCTCGCACGTCTGGCAGACCGGGGCGGCCCCGTAGACCTTGGGTGCGTGAAGGGCCTTCTTCTGGAACGCGGTGGCCTGCTTGAGGAAGTCGGCCACGGCCGCGGCGTATTCCTCCGGGTTCGCCTCGGCGGCGGCCTGAATGAAGGTCTTCCGCGTGATGGACCGGTTGAAGTTCAGGAGGGTCTTCGCGGCGTCCTTGATGACGACCAGGGACTCGGGAACGATCTCGGCGTCCACGATCTCGTCGCCATCGCCGCCGTCGCTGTGCTCGTCGTCGTGCCCGTCAGCTCCAGACCCCGTCTCCTCGTTCGCGCCGGCCTCCGTGTCGGTGCCGCGATTCTCGGCGTCCTGCTCGGGGTCGCCCTCCGCCTCGTCGGCATCCTCGACGCCGTGACCAAGGGCGCGTCGGGTGACCCGCTCGATCTCTATCTTCTGCTGCTCCGGGGCGTCCGGGAGGGCAGGCGGGAGCTCCTGGCGGACAAGGCGCAGGGTCTCGGCGGTCGACTTGTCGCCCATCTCCTCGGCAACTTCAGAGACCACTTGGAAGAGCAGGATGGCCGCGGTCTGGCCGTGTACTTTCTCCGTCTTGCGGGTCTCTTCCACCTGGCCCGGGTTGGGCACGCGGCCCGTGCGGGCAGCCGTCTCCAGCGCCAGGGGCGCGCCGGAGCGAAGACGCCGGACGTAGGAGGCTGAACGGCCGGTGAGGTCGTTGACGTACGCCTCGTAGGTCTCATGGCTGCGACGCCACCAGCGTCCTTTGTGGGCCCGCTCAAGGCCCTGCGCAACGATCCAGATCGACGCATTGCCGACCGCGACGGCAGTACGGATGACCTCTTCGGTCTTGTTCTTCTGCTGTCGCTCAGTCTCCGTCAGCTCTGATGCGTCGCCCTCGAAGACCTCCTGTACGGCGTCGAGGTTCGGCAGCGACTCGGCGAGCTCACGCATCACCTCGATCGGATCCCCGGCCCCCTTGCCGTCGAGAAGCGCATTGGTGCGATTGGCGACTGCCGAGGACCCGTTGGTGGCGAATTTGCCAGCGATGCTCACAGGCTGGCCCTCCCGACGAGGATGCCCGCACCGCGGTCGTAATCGAGCACGGTCGTGGCATCGGGCGCGAACTCCCGTAGGGCCTTCTTCTCCAGCTGAGCTGAACCGATCTTCACGCACGTACGAGTGGGCACGATCAGCGCATCAGGGAACGCTTTGGCCATCTCGCCGCCGATCGTGCGCGCGAGCTTCGACTTCTCGAAGTCCGTCAGGAAGATCGCGGCCACTCGCAGGTCGCGGTTCATGCGGTTGGTGACGGTGTCGATCGTTTGATACAGGGAGGCGGCCCCTTCAACATCCAGGCCGCTAGCTGCCTGGACCGGGATCACCACGTCGTGAGCTGCGACCAGCGCCGAGACGGTCAGGGCTCCCAGGCTTGGGCCGGAGTCGATGATCGTCACGTCGAAGTCGTCGTCACACTCGCGCAGGTGCCAGCGCAGGCACGTCTCGTACCCAGTGGGCCGTTCGTTCTGCACCTGGTCGAGGTCCGGGAACGACGGCACGAGGTAGAGCCCCTGGTAGGGGGTGGGGTAGGTCGCCTCAGCGAGGGTGCACTGGTCGTAGTACACATCTCGCAGGCTGCGCCGCTGATCCTCGGGCAGCCCCTCGGGATAGATGACGGGCAGCCAGAGCGTCAGGGAGGCGACCTGAGGGTCGGCGTCGATCAGTCGCACGCGCAGGCCCCGCGCGACCAGCGAGAGGGCGAGTTCAAAGGCGGTCAGCGTCTTGCCGACTCCACCCTTCTGGTTGGCGACGGTGATGACGTACCGCATCTGTTCCGGGCTGGGCCGGAAGGTCGCAGGCACGACGATGGACGGCTTCCACTGGTGATAATTGGCGGAAGTGTCCCATTCGGTAACGATGTCCAGGAACGCAAGATCGTCGGAGAGCATCGTGACGGGTACGGTGGGCCGTGGTGTTTCGATCACAGCCCCACACCGTACCGGGGTGAAACACAGAACCGGCCCCGCCCCTCGCCAAGCGAGGGACGGGGCCGTCTTCGTCGGCGTGCGAATTCGCACGCCGACGTTCGATTCGAATTCGAACTGAGGCGTGCGAATTCGCACGCCTCGGGTGAGGGCGAACTGCTACCAGCGGCCGGATTCGCTGCCGAGGAGGGCTGCGACCTTCGGGCCGATGTGCTGGTTGATGAGCTCCGCCAGGCGCCGTACGGCACTCTTCGCGTCATCGGTCAGGGTCTCGCCTTCCAGTTCGCCGGAGGGCTGCCAAAGGTCCCAAGCGGCGCCGGAGACGCGCAGTGTGGCGGTGAGCAGCAGCGCGGTCTTCGATTCGTTCTCCGGCTCCATGCGCGTGGGGTAGTCGCCGTCGCCGATGCCGTGGACGGTCTCCCATGTGGCGATCCGATAGGGGGGCCGGTGCTCCTTGGTGAGGGCGTCGTGGTGGAGGCGCACGTCGACGAGGACGAGGAGGGAGCCGTCTTCCTCGGCGCGCGTCAGGCGGATGTCGAGGTCCGGACGGACGACGGCGTAGGCCGGGCTCATGACGGGGCCGGTGCCGGCTGCCCAGGCGAACCGGGCGAAGACACCGGGGTCGCGGGCCTCATCGTCGTCCAGGAACCAGCCCTTCGGGTCCTGCTGGCGGAGGTAGACGCCGTAGCGGGAGCGGCCGTCGCTGGCGCGGTCACGGTCGGTGGCCTCGTCGATCTGCACGAGCGTGGTCGGGTCCAGTGCACGGGATGCTCCTAATCGGGTGAGGTGGCGGAGAGCCAGGCGTGGCGGTCCTGGCGGAGGTGACCGGGAGGCCCGGGCCGGTGTCGGCGCTCCGGGCCTCATCCTGTCGCCTCATACGGCCAGCGGGGGCGGGAATGCCAGTAGAAGCTGCTGCTACAGGCGGGCGATGAGCAGGGCCACGTCGAGGGCCACGAGCGCGGCCACGGTGATGTTGATGGCCAGGCGTGTTCGGCGGTGCTTCGCCCGGGCCAGCTTGGCCAGGCGGATGATGTCCTCGGCGCGGCGCTCTTCAAGGAGGTCGTCGATCAGGTCTTGGGGGGTGGCCGGGTCGAGGGTGGCCCAGTAGAGGTACGTACCGCGGGGTGCTCCGGTGATGTGCGGCCGGATGATGTAGAGGACTGTGATCACAGCGACGGCGAGCCCGGTTGCGCCCATGGTGGCGAGCAGGTCGACGGTCGGCGATAGGTGGCGTCCGGGAACCGTGGCGACGAGGACGGCCAGGGGGATGCTGAAGGCGGACAGCAGGGCGCCGGCTTTGGGCTCGCTGCGCTCGATCTCCTTGCGCACGATGGCGTTGGCTTCGGTGAGCAGGGCGTCGAGTCGAGGGTCGGTGGTCGTCACGCGGCGGTCCCCGAGGTGATGTCGAACAGGGACCGTTGGCTGTTCTCCATCTGCTGCCGGCGGGCGGTCGCGGCGCGCTTGCTGGCACGGGCGCGGGCGTGGTTCCAGCAGGGGCCGCACCAGGGGCGGAGGTCTTCCGGCGGGGCGCTGGCGTTCTGGGCGTCGGTGGCGCGGGCGGGGTACGGGGCGGCGGTGAGGTCGCGGAAGGAGTTGCACGTGCCGTCCGGGTGGGTCCGGCCGCATGCTCCTTCGCATCCGCAGCGTCGACCGCAGCGGTTGAGGACGTCTTGTAAGAGGGTCACGGGCTTCCCTTCGCGAGGGGTGCGGGCAGGTTAGCTGAGGTGGTCGGGGTACCAGGTGGCGTATTCCTGGCGGACGTAGCCGCGGCCGCCGTGGCGGGTCCACACCGGGTGGTCTTGTCCGTAGAGCCCGCGGTGACGCCGTGCTGGCGGTCGTGGTTGAGCAGCTGCTCGGCGGTGCGCTCGGCTTCGTTGATGTCGTGCTGGTCGCCGGTTGTTTCGGCCTGGCGGTCGGCGAGGGCGGCGTAGCGCAGCAGGTATTCGCGGAGTTCGTCCGGGGTGCTGTCGGCGTCGCCGACGAGGGCCTGGAGCCGGGTGACGGCGGCGGTCTCGTCGAGGAGGCGGGGGGCGCGGCTGTAGGCGTCGCGGAAGGTGAAGGGCAGCGGCGGGCTGGGGTCAAGTTCGGGCACGGTGGTGTCCTTCGTCAGTGGTTGTGGATGGAGCCCTTGGAGAACCAGCCGCATGCGTTCACGGTCTGGTGGATGGTGGTGGGCGTGGTGTCGCTGCCGTTGCTGCGGCTGGCGAAGAGGCAGCGCAGGAGGAGGACCAGGGCGGCGATGGAGCCGCTGCCGATCCCGAGCGCGAGGGCGGCGGTCATGAGTCCTTCCGACTTGTCGGCGATGAGGCCCGCGCCGTAGCCGATGCCGGCGGCCGCGGTGCCGACTCCGATGCCGCCGGCTGCGGTGACGAGGGCTGTGCCCTTGGCCCGGCCGGAGATGCGGGTGTCGACCGGGGTGGCTGCGGGCGGCGGGGCGGGGGGAGCTTGCTGGGCGAGCTGGGCGGCGGCGATGAGCGCGGCGAGCTGTTCGGGCGGGACGACGACGCCCGTCTGGGCGGCGGGGCCGTGGGTGTGGAGGAGCGGGGCCGGCGTCGTGGGGTGGGGGTGCGCCCACGGCTGGTTGGCCCGGGCGAGGGCGGTGATGGGGTCGCGGGTGGTGTCCACCGGTGTCCTTCGGGGGCCGGGGTGAGCGTCCGTGCCGGCCGCTCACGCTGGTGACGTTCTGCGTCCGTGCTGGGTAGTGGGGGTGGGTACTGGGTACTGGGGTCGCCAGTAAAAGCGCAGGTTGGGGGCGGTTTCCGGGTTGTGGGGGTGTGTAGTGGGTAGTGGGGTGGGCCCCACTACCCACTACTCGGTAGCTGTCTGTTACCTGGTCAGGTGTGGTCGGGGTGGAGGAAGACGGACTGCGGGCCGTTCTCGCGGTAGACCAGCTGGTTGCGGGCGACGGCGTCTTGCAGGGCCTGGCGGACGGTCTTGCGGTCCCGCTTGACCAGTCCGGCGATCTGGCCGACCTTCATGCCCGTCGTGCCCGCGGCCTCGATCACTTCCAGCGCCTGGGGCAGCCAGTCGGGGCCTTCGGCCGAGGGAGCGGGCGTCGACTCGGTGGTGTCCTCGGCCGGGGCGGTGTCCGACGGCGGGCTCGGTTCTGCGGTGTTGCGCTCGTAGGACAGGCCCAGCGAGCGGGTGCGCCTGCCCTTACCGTTGTCGTCCCCGTCGCCGTCGTTGTCCGGCTGCGGTTGGCCGCTGGGGCGCTGGGGTTCCTCGGTGGTGCCGAACCGCTTGTCGATCTCTGCCATGAACTGTGCGGCGAGGACGTCGGGGTCCTCAGTGCCCTTCTGCTCGTACGACAGGCCCAGCGACTTGCGGCGGCGGGTGTCGGGCGCCGCGGGGGGCTCGGCCGGGTCGAGGACGGCGGTGGTCGTGGCCGGCGCCGCGGTCTCCTCGCCGCCGTCGGGGACTTCGCCGAGGCGGGCGGCGTTGGCGGCGACGACGAGCCAGCCCGCGCGCTCGGGGCTCCAGCGGTCGCGGTAGTCGTCCCCGGCGGCCTGTGCCGAGATGTCGTCCAGCTCGATGCGACGGCCGTTGGTGGCGAGCACGACCTTGCGGACCATTGACGGCTGCGACTTCCAGCCCTTGAACTCGGTGGCGGCGAAGCCGTCGGCGCCCGAGTCGGCGATGATGCCGGCGCCCTTCTCGTTTAGCTGGGAGGTGTCGATGCGGGCCCGCGGGAAGAGCTTGGCCACGTTGTGGCCGCTGTTCTCGCCGGAGGTCAGCGCCGCCGAGACGGGGCTGAACCGCTTGACGACGGTGTCGCCGATGGTGCTCACGTTGCCGTCCACGGCAGTGAGCACCTTGCGGATGCCCATCGCGCGGGTGGTACGCATGCCCTCCCGGATGAGCTCGGCCAGTTCGCGCTTCTCCGGCTCGCGCCGGTTGTTGGCGTGGGCCAGGATCTCGGCGCCCTCGTCGATGAGGATCTCGATCTGCGGAAGGTCCGGCGAGATGGGCAGGAGAGTGGTGTCCATCTTCCGCATCAGCTTCTGGTAGTGCAGCTGACGGGCCCGGTTGATGCGCAGCGCCGCCTTGAGCATGCGGATGGCTTCCTTGGGGGTGGAGGCGAGCCAGTCGATGCCCGGCTTGGTGCCGTCGGGTGCCTTATCGTCCGGGTCGTCCGGCTCGATCAGCCCGCGGGCTTCCAGCCACGGGGTCACCCACGGGATGCCGACCGCGCCCTGCTTGAGGTCGATCACCCAGGTGACGACGTCGACGCAGCGGGCGAAGCCCGCGATGATGACGTCCATGAACGTGGACTTGCCGGATCCGGGCGGGCCGAGGATCAGGGCGCACGCCTCGCGGAGGAAGACGGCGATCTCTTCCCCGGTGGGGCGCAGGCCCCACGGGATGCCGGTGAGGAGGGACAGGGGGCTGTAGTCCTCGGGGTACAGCCTCTCTTCGCGCATGATGTTCTTGGTCATGACGTCGAGCACGACCAGGCCCTGCGCTTCGCCTTCCTCGACGCGGACGGTGCAGCCGAGCGGCAGCCGGGCGTCGGAGGCCAGGGCGCGGGAGCGGGCGCCGATGCGGTCCCAGGTCACGCCGCCGCCGGGTAGTTCGGCTTCCAGGGAGTAGCCGGCGCCGGTCTCCCAGAACTCGACCGCGATGACCTTGACGTCGACGGTGGCGACGCGCTTGATGCGGTCCTGCCACTCGCGGGCGATGACGCGGCGCTTGGTGTCGAGTTCGGCGGACGCGGCCTGAGCGGCGGCGGAGAACCGCTCTTCCTCGGCGATCTCTTCCCAGGCGGCGGTGTGCGAGGCGGCGGCCCAGGTGCCCACGCCGAGGGCGGCCAGGGAACCGGCCGCCGCCCACGACAGCGGGCCGTGGGCCATGGCCCAGGTCGTCCAGCCGCCAGCCACCAGCCACGAGGCGGCGCGGGCGACGACGGAGCGTACGGTCAGCTTGCGGCGGACGCTGTGGCCGATGCCGTGGCCGATCGCGCCGGCCGCGCCGATCACCAGCGGCCAGCCTTCGGGCATCCCGGTCGCGGTGCCCAGCAGCGCGACCGCCGCGGCGCCGGTCGTCGCCGACAGGGCGCCGGTGATCGGCCCGTGTCCGCGGGCCCAGTCCAGCGGGGGCAGCCGGGTGTCGTCGCCCGGCTTCTTCTTCGTGAGGGTGAGTTCCTTGGGGGAGCGGCGGTCGCGGCTCACAGTCTTCTCGGTCACCTTCTAGAGCTCCTGACAGGGGGTGAAGGGGCCGGGCCCGCACACGACGCGTGTGCGGGCCCGGGCGGAACGGCAGGGGAGCGGGGGCTAGTTGTTGGTGGTGTCCCACTTCTCTTCCGCGTTGTTCCGCGGGTCGGTGTGCCGCTTGATGTCCTGCTCGTGCACGACGCCGAAGATCTTGAACGCTTCTTCCGCCGCGTCGATGGCCTGCTGGAGCGCCTTGTAGATGTCATCCAGGGCCGCGCCGACCTCGGGCTCCAGCGGGAACTCGTCGTCGGCCTTCTTCGCGAGGATGGCGAAGGTGTTGGCCACCGAATCCAGCGCGTCGGGGAAGCCGGCGATGGTGTCGTGGACGTGCATCATGCCGTCGGGGTCGTACGCCTGCGCCGCGGCTTCCATGTCGGCGGCGGACTCGTTGAACAGGAACCCGGGGCCGGCGGGGGTGGACATGTGGGTGGAACCTCCTGTGCTCATGCCGTGGGCGTGGTGGCGAGGTGCGCGGCGGACCTTCGCCGCCACGGCGTGGTCGTCGTGCTCGGCGGCCTCGACGGCCGTCTCGTACGCGTCGCGGATGGTGCGGTCGCGCTCAGCGCGGGCCCGGTCAGCGGCGTTGGCCAGGCGCCGGTAGACGCGCGGGCCGAGGTACTGCAACCAGCGCCAGCCGAACCGGACGCCGATGGGGTGGGTGATCAGGCCGATGGCGAAGAAGGGGATGCTCAGGCCGGCGGCCAGGACCTTGCGGCCGTAGCAGCGCAGCGCCGAGGCGGTCAGCCGCCGCCACATCCGCATCCGGGCACGGGCCCGCCGACGGACGTCCCGCAGCCGGGAGAGGCGGCGGGCGGTGCGCTGGTCCTGCGCCCGGCGGAACCGGTCCCGGGCGCGGCGCCTGGCCTGCCGGGCGCGCTCGCGCATCGACAACTTCCGGGCGCCATCCCGGCGGGCGGCCGCGCCACGGCGGCCGCGCCCCTGGTCCTTCGACTGCGCCCCGCGCCCGCCGCCGAGGCCGGTGGGCTTCGGGGACTTCCGCAGCCCCAGGCCGCCGGTGCGGCCCGAGCCGGAACCGCCGCCGGTGCCCTTGCCCTTGGCGGCGCGGCGTCCGGCCTTGCGCTGGGCTTTGGCCGCCCGCCGGGCGTCACTCAGACGTCGGGCGTCGGCGGTGTCCTTCGCCCGCTGCTGCGCCCGGGTGGGGGCGGCGGACTTCCGGGCGGCGCGGGCGTCCTTGACCGCGCCGAGCGTCCCCCGCGCGTTCTTCGCCGCGCTCGATGCGGCCGCCCGCCGTTGAGCGCTCTGGCCGGAGGCCCGCAGCGCGCGGGCCCCGCCGCGACCACCGGCGCCGGTGCTTCGGGAGCCGGAGGCGGAGCCGCCCCGGGCCCGGGGCACCTTGCCTCCGCCGGCCGCGCCTCGGCGGCCGCCGAGGCCCCCGGAGGAGGAACCGGTGCGGGTGCGGGCCGATCCACCGGCGGACTTCCCGCCGCCGGTGGTGCTGGCCCGGCCCTCGGCGGTCTTCGCGGCCACGCGGCGGGTCAGGGCGGTGGCTCCCACGGCGGTGACCGCCAGACCGGCGGCCGCCAGGCCGGTCGTCGTCGCCCCGGCCGTCACGACCGCGGCGGACACTGCGGCGACCGTCGAGTTGGCGCCGATGACGGTCAGCGGTACGCCGGGGATCCCGCCGGGGGTGTGCGGGGTCGGGGTGGAGGGCCGGGCCGGCAGCGGCGCGGACCCGGTCTCGTCGGCTCCGGCGTCGCCGTCGTCGAGGTCCTCGTGGAGGTCCTCGTCGAGGGCGAGGTCGTCGGTGGTTGTGGTCACTGCTCCTCCTTGCGGTGGGGCAGGGCCGGGACGGGCCAGAACTCGTCGGCCGGGGTGTCGACGTGCTGGGCGCAGGCCGGGCAGGTGTGCCAGGGCGTGCCGCCGACGCGGGCCCGGGTCTTGGCGAACCACTCGCCGGTCAGGCCCTCGACGGCGATGCCAATGAACATGGCCGCCCCGAGCGCGAGGCCGAGGCTGTGTCCGGTGGGCACGGGCACCGCGTCCGGGAGCAGCGGGTTGAAGTCGCCGTGGGCGTAGAGTCCGGCGATTCCGCCGGCGGTCAGGGGCGTGGCCACCGCCATGGTGCCGACGGCGACGGAGGCCAGGAAACGGATGGCGGACAGGAGTCGGGCAGACACGAAGTCTCCAAAGGGGGAAGGTCCCGGGACGCGCCCCGGCAGGGGGACGGGGCGCGTCCCGGGTGAGGGAAGCGGCGGGGTCAGCGGCGCTTGGGCCGGGTGATTCCGTGCTCGGCGAGCGCCTCGGCGAGGAAGGCGCGGGCGGTGCCCGGCCTGCATCCCAGCCGCTTCGCGGTCTGCCGTGCTGACGGTTCCTTCATCAGGTCCCCACCGGCGTCGAGGACCTCGGCGACCAGGGCCCGGGCCGTCTCCAGACGGTCGTCGGCGACCTGCTCCCGGACGGGGTCCACACCTGCGTCCTTCCCTTGCGGGAAGCGGGTTGTGGCCTCTTCGGGAACCGCTTCCGCAGGCGGGCGGGAAGCGGTGAGCGGATGCACCGGCACCCGGTGCGCCACCCACTGTCCGTCCAGTCCGGGAATCGTCAGGGCGACCGGCAGGAAGGGCGCGGGGATCACCTCGGGCGCATCGTCGGACGCGGTCTCGACGACCGCGTCCGGGCCCGGATCCGAAGCGTCGGGAACCACCACCGGCGGCGGTGTGTCCCGGCCGATCCAGCGGTGCCGGCCGTCCCAGGACTCAGCCACAGCGCGCCGGTACTCCGCCCGCCGGGCGGCGCGGATCTCGCGGATCGACGGCTCGTCGGGAGCGGCCCCGTGGGCCCGGGTCCACACCGTCTCGTACGCGGAGTCCATGGAGACGGTGGTGTTGTCGGCGAGGCGCCGGGCGCGCCGGACGAGGATCGGGTGGCGGCGGCCCAGCCGTCGCCACCGGTCGGCGTCCTCCGCGGTCTGCTTGGAGAGCGCGGCCTTCTTGGAGCGCATCACCACCAGCCACAGGGCCACGGCGGCCAGCGAGGCGAGGGCGTAGGTGCCTGCCCGGTAGAAGCCGGCGGCCGAGTGGTCCTCGATCAGGTGCCCGGCGGCGTTGATGGCCGCCGCGATCACGGCGGTGATCACCGTGGTCCGCAGCAGCCACCGGTGCGGGCGCTTCTGCTCGATGGCCTGCCCGGTCAGACCGGCCATGGTGAGCGTCATGCCTTCGGTCAGGACCGGGACGCCCACAGCGGCCATGCCCATCCCGAGGGCAGCGGCGGCCGATGCCTGTCCGGTCCAGCCGAAGACCATGGAGACGGCGACGACCGGCAGGCCCCACAGCGGCATGTGGTGGGCCAGCTTGATCTGAGCGGCCTGCCAGGCAGCACGGCGTTCCCTGCGGCGGCGGCCCCGGGACTTCTCCCGCGCCTCACGCTCCTGGCGCTTCCGGGCGGCCTTGGCGTTGCGCTCGTTGGTCTTGAGCTGGCGCTCGTGCTCACGGTCGCGGCGCCGCTCCTCGCGGTCCTGCCGCAGGTCTTCGCGCCGCTCGGCCCGTTCGGTGCTCTGATCGCGGCGCCGCTCCTCGCGCCGCGGGGACGGGCCGCCGATGGGCACCTGCCCGTACGGCGGTTCCGCCGGGGGATGGCCGTTGTGGGTGGCCGGGGGTTCGGTCTGGTAGGTCGTCACTGAGACACGGCCTCCCCACGAGCCGCCACGCGGCGGCGCTCACGCTCCGCGTTGACGAGGCCCAGGGCCTTCGGCCAGTCACGGTTGGTGGCCACGCAGGCCAGGCCCACAAGGTCGCCGAAGGACACCGTGCTCAGCGCATCCACGCACTCGGTGCACTGGGCCTTCTCCAGGTGATCGGCCATCAGCCAGAGGCTGCGGGCGAGCTCCGAGAAGGGGTCGGGGAGCTGGTCGGCCTCCGGCGACCGCCCCGGCCTCGGGAAGTGCGGGGCGTCGGCCTCGGGCCAGTAATGCGCCTGGAGCTCTGCGTCGTGCGGCGGCCGCGCCACCTCCGGCAGGCGGCGCGTGGCGATCTTCCAGCCGACGCGCGGGTCCTCATCCGGCGATACCGGCGACCAGGAGGTGACTGCCGGATCAACCCGGCGGACGGTCTCCTTTGCCGTTTCCCGGGATCGTTCGACGCCGTGGACGACGCCGTCGTGGACGATGACCTCCACCGGCGCCTCCGCCGCGTTGAGGTAGTGCTCGACGGTCTCCTGGAGCCAGCGCTCGACCGTGCGGAGCGCGGCCAGTTCTTCGCGGGCCTGCCTCAGCTGGTCGGCCAGGGTCTCGGAGCGCTGTTCCTCCTCTCGCAGGTTCCGCTCCAGCTTGCCCGCCTGTTCCTGCGCGAGGACGGCGCGCTCGTCGAAGTCGCGCAGCAGCTGGTCGCGGTCGTTCTTGAGCCGGGCCAGCCGCAGCTGCACGGCCGGGACGCGGGCCTCGGCGCGGTCCCGCTGACCGGTCAGGGCGGTCAGGCGGCGCGTCAGGACGATCCGGATCATGCGTGGGCCTCCTTGGAGCGCGGCGTACCGGAGCGGGAGAAGTGGCGGCGGGCGGCGCGGACCGCGCAGCGGCCCGCCAGGCCGGCGGCCCCCAGGACCGCGGCGGCCTTGACCGCCGCGACCAGGGCGGTGACAGCCGCGATCAGAGCGGGCTCCAGGATCAGGCCGACCCCGTAGGCCAGGCCCAGCAGCACCACGACGAGGGCGACCAGCGCCACCGGGTGCAGCTCGTCGGCGCCACGCACGACGTGGCGCCCGATGCGGGTGAGTTCGGCGCGGGTCGTCACAGCGCCACCGCCGATCCGGCGGTCACGGCGTTCTTCCCCGCGTCGCTGCCGGTCGACCGGCGGTTGGTCTCGCGGAGCTTGTCCGACAGCGTCTTGCGGTCGTCATCCGTCATGCCGCCCGCCCCCAGACCATCGCCTCGGGCTCGAAGCCATGCCGGTTGTCCTCGTCCTCGATGTCGTCGAGGACCGAGGCCATGACCTCCAGGTGCGCGACGGCGTGGGCGACCTCGTCGAGGGCCAGGAAGTTGGAGGCGACCATGTCGGCCAGGGCCTCGCGGCGGGTGTAATCCTCGGTGAAGCAGGCGAACAGCGCCTCGTGGCGCTGCTGCTCGCTCAGGGTCTCGGGGATCTCGTACTCGCTGCCGGTGATGAGGTCGGTGTCGATTCCGAGCTCCAGCGACAGCCCGATCCGGGTGGTGCGGCTGGTGTGACCGGACGAGATTCGCCCGATGGCCACCGGTTCCGTCATGCTGTTCATGCGGGATCCACTCCTTGCGTGAGTGTTGGTTCCGAAGTGGCCCCGGGGGCGTTGGAGCGCCTTGTCCGGGGCCGCGCCCTTTTCGGGCGCTTAAAGGTGGTTCGTCTAGCCAGACAGCCACGGCCGGGGCGCATCCCGCGTCGAGGCGGACACGTCGGACCGAATCTGTCTGGGCATCCCTCGCGGGCCGCTCAGGTGCAGCGACCAGCGCAGAGGGCGTTTTCTCTTCGCACGCTGTGGAGTTCTCAAGGAAGTTGCGCTCTCCCGGCCTAGCCCGAAGGCCGGTTCCGAGGACGCATCCGGGACACAGCTGTGCCCCATCACGGCGTAACCATGTCCCTCAACTTCGGTACATAACTTGCGCCGTTGATGAAGGACCGTACATCACTTAGGTGGCACCCCGTCAAGAGTTAAGTACCTAAGTTGAGTTGAGAGCGCGACCGCGCGGCGCTCTTATGTACCAAAGTCGGTTCTCTGTGGGTACACTCAGCGGCCATGGAGAAGGCGAAGCGCGATCAGCGGGCCACCGCCCGCTCGATCGCAGACGACATCCGGGCGCAGATAAGAGACGGCAGCCTGCGCCCGGGCGAGGTGCTGCCCACGAGCCGGGAGCTCGCCGACCACTACGGGGTCACGACCCGGACGGTCAGCGCGGGCATCGACGTGCTCAAGGTCGAGGGGCTCGTCGTCGGCGAGCAGGGCGGCCGCCGGCGCGTACGGGCATCCCGGCCGATCACCTGGAACCTGACGAAGTTCGAACTCGGCACGCGACGGGACACGGCCGTCATGGACGACTGGGCCACGGCCATCAAGGAAGCCGGCCGCGAACCCGCCCAGGAAATCAGCGTCGCCACCGAAGGCGCCTCGGAAGATGTCGCCGCCTGGCTGCGGATCCAGCCCGGCGAGGAGGTGGTCCGCCGCGAGCGCCTACGCACCGTGGACGGCCAGCCGTTCCAGCTCTCCACCTCCTACTTCCCCGGCAGCATCGCCCAGGGATCCGAACTCATGGAGGAGCGGGACGTGTCGCGGCCGGGCGGCATCCTCGCCCACATCGGGCACCCCCAGCGGCACGTCCGGGACGAGATCGGCGTGCGGATGCCGACTCCGGAGGAGTCCGAGCGCATGAACCTCCCGCCCGGAACTCCCGTGGCCGAGCACGTGCGCATCGGCTACGGCGACACCGCGCCCGTTCGCGTGATGATCACGATCGCCCCCGGCGACCGGCACCGCCTCGTCTACGAGCTGGAGGTCTGACCGGTGCCCAGGACCATCCGACCCGCGACCGGGGCAGACATGCCCGCGCTGCGCGACCTCCGCATGGAGGCCGAAGAGTGGCTCAAGGACGCCGGCATCAACCAATGGCGGGACGCGCGGACCCGAGGCCCCGCACTGGCGAAGTGGGAGCACAACATCCACGAAGGCCGCACGTGGGTGGTGGACGACGGCGACGGCGGACTGCTGGCCACCGCCACCCTGGCGCCGCCCGACACCGACTTCTGGCGCGAGGACGACCACCCGGCCACGGCCGTCTACATCGCGAAGCTGATCACGGCGCGGAGAGCGAGCGAGGCCGGTCTGGAACTCGGCGACCGCATCCTCGACTGGGCCGGCGGCATGGCACGCGACCGCGGTCTCCCATGGGTCCGACTCGACTGCTGGCGCGACAACACCCGTCTCCAGAACTATTACCTGCGCCGCGGCTTCCGCCACGTACGGACCGAGGCCCCCGCCCACCGTCTAAGCGGGTGGCTGGCACAGCGCCCCGCCTCGATCACCACCCGCCCGGGCCGTCAGCTCGCCTCCGCCGACGCTTCAGCAAAGGCGCAGGGGAGCGGGGAGGCCCCTCCAATGCGGGTGAAGCCCGAGGTCACGTCAGGCGCGCCCGGCTGAGCTGGTATTGATGCGGCGGCTGACACGCCGGGCGATACGATGCGCAACGTCCCTTCGTAACTGAAGGAGCACAGAAAGCAGAAGGCCCGGACCAAAAGGTCCGGGCCAACAGCCGAAGAACTCGTCTCTCTCGCCAAAGTTTGATCGAGTCTTCGGCCCAACGTTCGCGGTAGCGGCTCGGGAGCTTCCCCTCGCTCGCGTCGAACCGCGTACGGGTCCACGATAGCGGGCCCGGCGCCGGTTCGTGCAGTAGGAGTGACTTCCCGTTTCGCCGACCGTGGGAAGGCGAACACGGTGCACGGCCTGAAACAGCGGGTTGACCAGGCGATTCCTCTCGCTGGAACCCCCTTTACCACCGCCACCCCCTTGGGTGAAGCACTAGGGCGTGGTGTTACTCACGTCACAGCTCTCAGTCCAGGCAGTGCCCGCACTGGTCTGCTCGGGCAGCCGTACGGACAGCAAGCGGCGACGGTCAGCCGGCCTGTTCCCGCCCTCCTGCACGTGACACTGCTCGGGGGTGCCCAGTGACGAACAAGCACACCCGCCGCGAGACGTGGGCACGGGCGATCGAGCCGGAGCCCTCGGTCACCATCACCGAGGAGACGTTCTTCGGGCACGGCTGGCAGCCGCTCACGATCGCTGTTCTTCAGGCTCTGTGGTTCATGCCGCCGGGCGAGGAGTTCGATGTGCCAGAGCTCACCAACTGGTTTCGGGCGATGGGCTGGAAGTCGGGGAACGGCCGGCCGCTCGGGGAGGACGCTGTCCGCCGCGAGCTTGCGCTGATCCGCAAGGCTGGTTACGTCCGTACCTACCGCGTCCGGCTGGAGGGCGGGACGCTCGGCGGCGCCCGGTACGAGATCTCGAAGCGGCCGAAGCCGCCCCAGGAGCAGATCGAGTACATCACCAATGAAGCGACAAAACCGCAGGTCGCACCTGATGCCTCCAATGAAGGGGTCAGGCCCGGACCCGATGCCTCCAATGGAGAAAAGCGCAGGTCAGACCTAATGCCTCCATTCACCGGGTCAGGTGGATCGCCTGGTCAGGTGGATGAGGCAAAACCGCAGGTCGCGCCTGATGCCTCCAATGGCGGTTTCCCCCCCACACCCCCCCTGGAGGTGGTGGTAACTACCTCCCCCAACCCCCTCACGCCTCACGGCATCCCCGAGGAGCACACCGATCCCGCTGCGCGGGGGGAGGAGGCGGAGGAGGAAACGTTCGACGCGGAGGCCGTTGCTGCCGCTGAGGAGTTCCTTCAGGAGATGCCCGCTCCGTGGGCGGTCGGACGTCCGACCGCGCGCCGGTACGCCCCGTTGTTGGTGGAGAGCATCACGGCCCAGGGCTGGGAGCTGGACGACGCACTAATCGCCGAGCTGACCAAGGGGCCCTTGCCCCACAACCCCGGAGGCGCGCTGAAGTCTCGGATCGAGAACCTGGTCCGTCGGCACCGTGCCGCGGCGACCGCACGCACCGTGCCCAACCAGGCCCGCCCCTCCGCGCAGCCCACTGCCAGCCTGCCCGGGTACTGCGGGGACCTGGACTGCGACGAGATCACTCGGATGCGGACGGTCGAGGACGAATCCGGCATGCGCACCGTTGTTCGCTGCCCGGTCTGCTTCCCCCTGCGCCCGGCCGTCGCGAGTGCCTGACTCCAAGATCGCGTACGGCCGTCTGGCGGCCTGAGTGATCACTGAAGGCCCGGATGGGCCCGAAAGCCCCTCTCGACGCTCTGGGGGGCGCTCAGATCCCTTCGTGGCCTATTTGATCAAGCACGACGGCGGCCGGAAATCCTCGCCAGGCCCCGGCCGCCGCTCGAAACTCCCAGAACAGGAGGCTCACTATGAGCATCGCAGAACTTCAGGGAACCACCGACCCCGACGTCTTCCCGGACGAGGGCCCCCGCCCCGCGGACGGCGGGTTCGACCGCACGCCGCCGCACGACAATGACGCCGAACAGGCGGTGCTCGGCGCGACGATGCTGGCCACCCAGAGCAGCACCGCCCGCGTCATCGACGAGATCGACGCGGAGCTGCGCGACCCAGCGGACTTCTACAAGCCCGCCCACGAGACGATCTACCGCACGATCCTCGACATGTACGCGGCGAGCACGGGCGCCACGCCGAGGATCGACCCGATCACCGTGGCTGCCGAGCTCACCAAGCGCGGGGAACTCGCCAAGATCGGCGGTGCCCCCTACCTCCACACCCTCGTCCAGACCGTGCCCACGACGGCGAACGGCCCGCACTATGCCGCGATCATCCGCGAGCGTGCGGCGCTGCGGCAGATCATCCAGGCTGGCACCCGCATGGTGCAGATGGGGTACGCCGCCACCGACGACGCAGACCGGATCGCCGCGGACGCCATGGCTGAGGTTCAGGCTGCCGCGACCGGGACCACCGAGGCGGCGCCGCCCCTGTCGGTCGCCGACCGGTGGGAGACCTTCCTCGACGAGCTCCAGGCCGGCGAGGACCCCAGCGCGCTGGACACCCCGTGGCGGGACCTCAACGACGTCATCCAGCTCAAGCCCGGCCAGCTGATCACCGTCGGCGCGGCCACCGCCGGTGGCAAGAGCTTGTTCGGCATGAACCTTGCTGCCCACGTCGCCCTCAAGCGCAACCGGCCCGCGCTGGTCATCAGCCTGGAGATGGGAGGCGGCGAGCTCATGGCCCGGCTCACCGCCGCCGAAGCGAACATCAATGTCGACCGGCTGGTTCGCCGCCAGTGCACCGAACAGGACTGGGAACGCATCGCCAAGGTCTCCGATCGCATGGCCAACGCGCACAACTTCGTCCTCGACGACTCCGCGCATCTGACCCTGTCGAAGATCCGGGCCCGTATCCGGTGGATGACGGCCCGCGGGCACGCGCCTGCGATCGTCGTCGCCGACTACCTCCAGCTCATGACCCCCGAGGGCGCCAGTAAGAACTCCAGCCGTGCCCAGGAGGTTGCTGACATCAGCCGGGGCCTCAAGGTGATGGCGATGGAGTTCGGAATCCCCGTCGTCGCCCTCGCCCAGTTCAACCGGGGCGCCGTCGGCCGGCGCCCCCTGGTCTCCGACTTCAAGGACTCCAGCGCCATCGAACAGGACTCCAACATCATCGTCCTGCTCCACCGCGAGCTCGCCGAGGACGGCACCGACACCGGCCCCAAGGCGGGCACCGTCGAGGCCATCATCGCCAAAAATCGGAATGGGGCATCTGGGCGAATTATCGAACTGGCATTCCAGGGGCATATGGGGCGTTTGGCCTCTATGGCGCGCTGACTGACCTGCGCGTTTCCCGTTTCCCGGGGTGGCCCGGACCGGCCGCCCCGGCACCTGAGACCGGAGAACACAGATGCTCACCATGGAGACCGTCCGTACGAACCGGCACCTCGACGAGGACCAGGCCGCCCGCGTCGTCGAGCTGTGGAATGCCGCCTACCCGGGGATGCGCGAGATCCTCGACACCGTGATCCGTGTCTGGCGTGAGGCCGGCGACGACCGCGTCGAGCGCCTGGAACGGGTACGGCGCGAGCTGGGGCAGATGGACCGGGGTACGTACCAGGACTGCAAGCGCAGCGCACCCGTCTTCATCCCGTCCCACTCCCGAGGCCACCTCCTCGCCGTCCTCAACGTGACATCCATCGGCAACCCGCACGCCGGCGCTATCCACCGGCTGGCGGCCGAGCTCGCCGACCTCACCGTCGCCCGGCACGAGCGCCTCCGTGCCGAGACAGCCGCCCGCCAGCCGACCAGTGCCTCGGCACCGGCCGGTGCCGCATGACGAACAGTAGGCTCAGCAAGTCGACGGCCGGGAGGGCCCAACCCGCTCCTCCCGAACGCCGGAATCGAGCACACTGGACACCGACAGCAGGAGGAGGCTCCCGATGAGTGCACAGCCGGCCGAGGCGCCGTACCCGACTCGCTCGCCGTACCGGATGGAATTGGACGAGGGGCCCCAGAGCGTTGCTGAGCTGCGCGCGGCGCTCGCTACGGTGTCCACCGCAGACCTCACCGCCTTCGACGCCCGGCTCGGCGCGATCCGCACCACTGATCCGGCCGGCCTCGACGAGGCACGTGCCCTGTTCGCGGAGTACCGGGCGGTGTGGCTGTCCCAGGTCCACCCGGTGATCCGGGCGGCCGTTGCGGACTCGGCGGACGGCACGGCGACGACGCACTCCTCCGACGACGTGTGGGCCGACTACGACCCGGCGACGCTGGAGCCTCGGGAGGCGCAGGCGTGACCTATCGCGTCACCTACACCGACGACGCCCGCCGCGGCATTGGCGGCCTGGCGCCCGATCAGCGGCGCGCGGTTCTCGACGCCGAGCGGGGCGTGCTTGCCACCCAGCCGTACGAGGTGGGCACCGAGTTTGAGGGCCGTGGGCCGAACGCGCTGCGGCGGTTGGTGCTCGACAAGGCGCGGGTCTCCATCGGCTACCGGGTGTTCCCGGATCGGGTCGAGGTGACGGTCGTCTGGCTGATCGGTTTCCCGTGATGGGCTGGTGAATGCCGCAGCGGAGATCGACGAGGAGAAGCCCCGGGCGGGTGCCCGGGGCTTCTTGCCGTCCGTGACCGAGAGGGGAGGGGCCGCAGGCGGAGCTACGTGGTGCGGGTGACGTGCAGTCGGGTGCTGGGGGACAGGCACAGGGTCGGCCCGCCGTCCGTGAAGCGCAGGATGATGCGGGGAGACTGCGGGGTGGAGTGGTCGGTGCTGGCAGCAGCGACGCGGCGCCGGCGCCCGCCGACGTCGACGATGTCGGCGGGCCGGATGGTCCGCGCGGTGCGGGGCCCGGTCGTCATGGCGGGTGCGGCTACTGGTCGAGGCAGTTGAGGATGTGCTCGGCGGTGCGGCCGAGCTCCTGCATGTGCATGACGGCCGAGCGCAGCCCGGCGCCGGGGCCCCGGCGGAGGTCCTCGTGCGCCCGCCCGAGCACCGCGTGCCACTCGTACCAGCCGGTCGAGTGCCAGCGGTGCTCGTCACGTCGCTCTTCTACCTCTTTGGCCAGGACCTTAACGTCCCTGTGCAGGGTGCCGGTGATCTCCTGCACTTCTTCGGGGCGGGGCAGGACCGGGCGCTCCATGAGGGCGCGGGCGATGGTGGCGCGGATACGCTGCGTGTCCAGCGGTGCGGTGTCACCGGTCATCATCGGCGTGAGCTGTGCGTGGAGGGGGGAATTGCTTTCGGACTTGGCCATGTCCGGACCGTAGGAGCGGTATACCGGGATGGGCCCACACGATGTGTGTGGGTCGTCGACCCTTCCGCCTCTGGAGCCCCGATGGACGGTATCCAGTTCGGCCGCCGCGTCGCCTACTGGCGCAACCGCCGCCGCTACTCGCAGCAGGAGTTCGCGGCCCTGATGGGCCGGTCGCTGCGGTGGGTGCAGGAGCTGGAGGGAGGCCGCCGCCAGGCCGACCCACAGCTGTCGGTGGTACGCATGGCGGCCGTGCGCCTGAGCACCACGGTGGACCGCCTCCTGAGCGACCCGGCCGTCCTGTGCCCGGCGGAGTCCGAGATCGACGCCGTACGGGCCGCGCTGCACCGCCACGACGTCCTCACCGGCAGGAGCGACGATTCCTCCGCCGAGCCCGTACCGGTGGAGAATCTGCGCCGCTCCCTGGTGTACGCGCGGAGCGGCTTCCAGGCCGGCCACTTCGCGCAGCTGGGCGTGCAGATCCCCGAGCTGCTGGTCGACGCAACCCGCGCCGCCGACCGTCATCAGGGGGACGACCAGCTGCACGCGTACGCGCTGCTGTCACTGACGCTGGAGCTGACGGAGGCGGCCGCCATCAAGTGGGGCGACAGCGAGCTCGCGGTGGTGGCCGGCCAGCGCGCGGTCGCGGCCGCCGAACGCAGCGAGGACCCCGTCATCCAGGCCTCCGCCGCCCGCCATCTCGCCGACGCGATGACCCACCACGGCCAGGCCGCGGCCGCCGTCGCCTTCGTCACGGCGGCCGCGCACCGGCTCCAGGGCGACCTGCTCCAGCAAGGCCCGGACGGGCTGTCGGTGCTGGGCATGCTCTGGCTCAAAGCGGCGATGGCGCAGGCCGCGGCCGCCGAGGCGGACGACCGCACCCCGGCCGCGCTCGCCCGCGCCGTGCCCGCCTTCCTCGACCAGGCCGACGAGCATGCCGCCCGCCTCGGCGCCGACGGCAACGCCTTGTGGACCAGCTTCGGGCCGACGAACTGCAAGCTCTACCGCGTCGCCGCGCACGTGCAGCTCTCCGAAGGCGCCGACGCCCTCGCCGTCGCCGCAGACATCCCGGGCGAGGCCCTGGCCGCCCTGCCGCGCGAGCGCCGCGCGCACCTGCTCACCGACCGCGCGTACGCCGAGACCCAGGCCGGGCTGCGGGCACAGGCCGTCGACACGCTGCTGGAGGCCGAGCGGCTCGCGCCCGAGGAAGTGCTGTGCCGCCCGCGGACCAAGACCCTGGTGGAGGACCTGCGACTGCTCGGCGCCGGGAGCTCCGAGGCACGCTTGCGCGCACTGGCCGACCGCTGTGGACTGCCCCGGTGACCACTCGAACGCTGTACCTCATCGCCTGTGCGGCCCCGCCGGCACGCCGTCTCGACGTGCCCATCCGCGCCGCCCAGGCCGCCGGTTGGGACGTCTGCGCGATCCTCACCCCGTCTGCGTACCGGTGGGCGAGCGAGGACTCCGACGGCGGGATCGAGGCCCTGGAAGAGCTCACCGGCCACCCTGTCCGCTGGCAGTACAAACTGCCCTCGCAGCCGGACGTGCTGCCGGAACCGGACGCCATTCTCGTCGCCCCGCTCACCACGAACACCCTGCACAAGTGGGCGCTGGGCATCAGCGACACGCTCGCTCTCGGACTGATCACCGAGGCTTTGGGGTTCGGCCTGCCGACCGTCGCCCTGCCACACTGGAACACGGCCCAGAGCCAGCACCCCGCCGTCCCCGGCAGTGTCACGACCCTGCGCGAGGCAGGCGTTCACCTGCTCCTCGGCGACGGCGGATTCATTCCCCACCCGCCCCGCAAGGGCGACCTCGATGCCTACCCCTGGCAGGCCGCCATCGACGCGCTGCCCGCCTGACGGACGCGGTACGGCACAGGCCCGCGAACGCCAGGAGACCGGCCGCTGGGCAACTCACCTCTTAAGAGGTGAGTGTGTGGTGCGGGTGGTCGGGGGAGTGCTGGTTCAAGCAACGCGGGGGCTCCGCCCCCGCACCGGCCGGCGCGATCCCGACCCGGACGCGCTGGCGATCTGCGTTCCGGCCGTCTACCTGCCCGACCAGTAGGCGTGCAGCGAACGCCGACGTCACCGAACGCCGACGTCACCGAACGCCTCCCGGCACCCCAGCCGGGAGGCGTTCGACATGCAAGCTCAAGTCGGTGTCCCAGTTACTAAAACGCCCGTTTTTGTCAACGGAGAACGGTCGCGACGCGGAGCGTTCGTCCAGCCGCGCAGATGGGGGCGAGTGGGACGGCGGGATCTTGAACGCCACCCGGCGTCAGGGCCCGGAGGTGTTCGGCGTGCGGGCCGGCGGGCCTTTCCAGGGGCTCCGCCCCCCGGCCCTCAACAGCGCGCCGGCGACGCTGGACCCGCCGAGAAGGGGCCGGTCGCGGACGCCGATTTCCGCGCCGTGGCCGGTGGTCGCGGCGCAGACAAAGAAGGCGTGGTTGATGCCGGTGAGGGGTTGCTGGAGGCACACGTGGCGGGTGCTCTGTCGACGGTCCCTCTCGTCGTGGCTGACTGGCCGTGGCTGAGGTAGAAGCGGCTCGTCGGCGGCTCAGGCGGAGAGATCAAGTTGGTGTTCGAAGAGGGCTTGACCATGAACCAGAAAGGTACTTGAATTAGATGCGTCGGAGCGGCCGGGAAACCCGCCCGACGCACCTCGGCCCATCTGGGTCACCACCGAAAACCTCAACCACGGAGACGCCATGAACACCATCACTGCCACCGTCCCGGTCGACCTCGTCAAGCGCGAGCGCGAGTTCTTCGTCGTCGGTAGGGATGAGGCGGACGGCTACGAGGTCTGGCACGTCGAGGAGGCCCCCGCTGACCCCTTCGACGCGCAGGAGCTCTGGGACGAGCTCTCGTGGGACGCCTACGACGCCTTCGGCGGCGTCAGCCCGATCTTCGCCGTCAGCCACGCGCACGCCGCCGGTATCGCCCGCCGCGACTGCCTGTAGCCGACAGCTTCCACCGCCCCGGCCGCACGTCCATGTGCGGCCGGACGACGGCGCGGCCACGGGAACGATGCCGCAGCACCGCTGCTTGAGCATCGGCCGCGCCGTCGTCACGCGTCACCGAAAACCTCAACCAGGAGTACGACCACCATGACCACGCAGACCACCACCACGCCCGCGCCTGCGCAGAGCCCGCTGTTCGAGAAACTGAGGACCGTCGGGCTGTCCCCCGAGATGTGGGGCGACAGCGCGGGCACCTACGTCCTGCTGACCCTCGCGGACGCCTCGCAGATCGGCATCAGCGCGACCACCACCGACGGGGCGGAAGTGCAGGCGCACCACGAGGTGGAGGAGCACCGCAGCTGGCAGGCGTACTGGAACGACGCCGACCAGGAGCACTTCGCCACCGTCTACGACTCCGACGGCGACGACAAGGAGTGCGCGGCCGACACCGCCGCCGTTGCCGAGGCTGTCATCGCCTACATCCGCGAGCACGAGTCCACGCTCACTGAGGCCGACGTCCTGCGCGGCGCACTGTCCACCTGCGGCCTCACCGCGTACGACGGTGGCGAGGGCGGAGTCAGCTGGCTCGTGGTGCCGTTCAACCCGCGCACCGCCGAGGACTCTGCCCGCCTCGAACCGCACTTCCTGATCTCCTCCGGCGAGGACGCCCGCCGCCCGGTGCCCCAGCACGACGAGCCGTGGGGAGCTTCGCTCTGCGACGGCCTCGGCGACTACGTCGACACCCTGGACGCCGCGCCCGAGGGGGCATCCCTGGCCGAGGACTCCGCGCACTGCGCCCGCGCCATCGCGGAGTACATCGCCGCCCACCGGCGCGAGTGGATCGCCCCGGCGAGCACCGGTCTGCGCGTCGTGCCCGACGAGGTCGGCACGATGAAGCACGACGTACTCAAGGGCACCCAGCACCTCGGTGTGATCTTCGACGAGACCCCCGCCCGTCTCGCCCGGGGCGGATGGGCCACATGGTCCCCGAAGGCAGCCAGCCGAGACGGCATCGTCGGCTTCTTCACCACGAAGGAGGCGGCCGCGCTCGCCATCGCCCGCACCTGGGGTCTGTGCCTTGCCGAGGCGGCCGAGTGGCGGACCCTCAAGGGCATCGCGACGCCGTTCTTCGTGTACGGCGACGTGCAGGACGACGGCCGCGTCTGGCTTGCCCGCGACCGCAAGCAGCTGACCGGCACACCGGTCAAGGTCGTCCGGCTGACGACGGAAGCCGGGAGCCGGTACGGGTACACCGCCAGCGGCCAGCAGATCTACTTCGGCGGCACCGCCACGAAGGTCTGGGCCGCCGCGTAACGAACACCGGGGCGAGCAGGGGTCCCCGCTCGCCCCGCACGGCAATCCACGAAGATCAAGAAGAAGTGAAGCGGCCGACGGGGAAACTCGTCGGCCGCTTCGGCGCTCGGTCACCGAGAGCCCTCAACCAGGCCGCGAAGCCGAACGCGTCACCATGGTACCGACGACGATCAACGGAGAGAGCGCACCCCTGATGCAGACCATTGACGGCCGCCGGTACGGCTCCCGGAAGGACCTCATTGCGCACACCGGCTACAGTCGCGCCAGCCTCGACAACTTGTGGAAGGACCGGGATGACAACGGTCACCCGCCCGCCCGCATCATCGACGGCATCATGCACTGGGACCTGGACGCGTGGGACCGCTGGTACGCGGATTTTCAGTGCACCCGGCGCAACGCGGCGAAGGCGATCGACCGCAGCGGTGACCCTGACGAGGAGCTCAAGCCGGCCGACCAGGCCAGGGTGCTGGGCCTGCCTCGGAACATGATCGCCCAGTACCGGAACAACCCGCCGAAGGGCTGGCCGGGGCCCATCCGTACCGAGCTCCTTCCCAAGGGAGGGGTGCGCGAGTTCCGCACCCGACGGCAGCTATGGGAGTACCACGACACCACCAACCGGATCGGTACCGCCGGCCGCCGCGCGGCCACCAAGCCAGACCCGCGTGTGCAGATTGCAGTCGAAGCCTTGGCAGCACAGCCCGACCGGGCCGTCGGCGATATCGCCGACGACTTGGCGGAGGCGCATGGCCAGTCCGTCCACACCTGGAAGCGGATCATTACCGCGGCCCGCAAACAGGCGCAGTAGCGACCGGTAACCGCATCCCGCGCGCCGACAGCACTGGCAGGTGCGGTATGTGAGAGAGCCCCGACAGGTTGCCTGTCGGGGCTCTCTCACATGTCGGGGCGGAAGGTGCGGCACGCCGGTGAGGGGCTGTTGCTGCCGCATGTCCCGGAACCGGACGCGTGGCCGCGCACGAGCGTCCCGCGGTCAGATCCGGTGGTTTTTTCGGATGCTGGAGGACGTCTACTGAAGCGGCTTTCCCGGCGAGGCGGCGTCGGGTGCGGAGGCATTTTCCGGGGCGGTTGCCGAGGAGGAAGGCGCAGAGTTTTTCGGGGCAGCCGGCCTGCGTGTCGCTCGGGGGCGTCCCTTGGGGCGGCGCTTCGGCTCCTCTGCGCCGAGGGTCTCCAGTTCCTCGGCGGTCCAGCCGGCGGCCTGCGCTTCCACGTAGGCGCGGGCGTACGGTTCCTCGGTCTTTTCGAGTTCGTCCCGCAGGCGCTTCCGGCTTGCCATGAGGTCGGCGAGCGGGGCCAGGGCGGTCTCACGCGCGGCGTTTATCTCCTGCGCCTGCCTGATGATCTCTTCTGCTGTAGCCATGATCGGATCGTAGTTGTCGACCGGTCAGGAAGGAATCGAGTTGGGCTGGCGCGACGCCCTGCTCCCGGCCACTGCGGTTGTCGTACACCCGAGGCCGGATCCGGATCCCTCCACCCCGGCCGGTGAATTCCTCGCTCCCTGGACGGCTCTGCCGTACCTCGAAGTCCGAATGCTCGTTGACGCAAGGGCATTCCGCTTCTGCTGTATCAGCCTCAAATCACCTCACATTACCTCTCACCGGTCCCAACAGCATCTGTTCATTCCGTTGACTGCCTTCTGTCCCAGAGCTACCGTCAGAGGCCAAAAGATCAAGAACGGATGGACAAAGGTACGTCCCCTGCGGGGACGTACGCGGCTTCGCCGCTGAAAGACCGGGGGGAGGGGGCGGCGTCACATGGCCTGGGTCACGCGCATCGTGGACATGGAGCAGGTTGAGTACCGCCTCTCTGGCAATTCCGGTTGCTACGCCCAGGCCGGGACCGAGGGCGTAGCCCCGCCGGCTGCCGACGCACAGGTCGACTACCGCATGCAGGCAGCGGCTGACAGCGGCCTGGTGTGGATCGGCGAAGGCCTGCCGGACGCCGGTCTGGTGGCCGGAACAGTTCTCGACGAGGCTGGCAAGGACGCGGCCCGCGCGCTGGCGAATGGCATCCACCCGGTCACCGGTGAGCGCCTGGTGCGCGCCGAGCTCCGCGCGCACCCGCGCTCGCAGCTGACCGGTGCCCGGCTCGTGGAAGCCATTGAGGCTGCCGCCACGGCTGCCGGGGTGGAGCCGGAGGACCTCTTCCGCGGCAAGCCCAAGCAGAAGAAGAAGTACGAGACGCTCGCGCGGATGGTCCACCAGCAGGGCGAGCGCCACCGTCTCCAGGCTGACTCCCTTCACCGGCTCGCCCGTGCTGCTGGGCTCGACCTCGCCGACATTTACGAGGCCGTGGAACTCGCCGACGCGCGAGCCCACGAGGATGAGCGCGTCAATGTCCGGGTGCGCGCCTACGACCTCGTCGCGGACTTGCCGAAGGGTGATTCGGTGCTCTGGGCGCTCCTCGCCGAGCAGCGTGAAGAATCGTTCCGGGATCTCGTTCACCAGGCGAAGCGCGACGCCTTCGCGCAGCTGGAGAAGTGGATCGGCTACGGCCTGGCGAGCGAGGACGGCAAGCTCCACCGCATCGGCACCGGCGGCCTGCTGGGCTGGACCGTGGAGCACCAGTCGGCCCGCCCGGTCGACGACGACACCCCCGGCGACCCGCACCTGCACGTCCACATCGTCATCGCTAACCTCGCCCGCTGCGAGGATGGCCAGTGGCGTGCGATAGCCAACGGCGGCATGGACCTCCACCGGCACGCCCGCGCCTTCGACGCCCTGTTCAAGGCCCGGGTGCGCGCTCTGGCCGGCGAGCGGTTCGGGGTCCGCTACGAGCGCGACGCGGCCACGCGGTCCTGGAACCTGGTCGGCATCCCCGAGGCGCTGCGCGAGCACTACTCGCGCCGCGCCGCACAGGTCGAGGCCGTCGCCGGTGCGGACGCCAGCCGCGAGGAGAAGCAACGCGTTTCCGCCGAGACCCGCCACGCCAAACACGACACCGGCGCACTGGACTTGCGGGCCAACTGGCGCCAGCAGGCTCAGGACCTGGGCATCGACGTCGACGCGATGATCGCGGTCGCCGCGCCGGGACCGCCCGGTCCGGGCAGCGGACTGGTCGTGGGCCCCGGCGACGGTCCCCAGGTGCCGCCGCCCGCGCAGATCGCTGCCGAGGTTTTCTCACCCACCCGGGGCCTGACCGCGCACGAGAAGGCGTTCACCCACGCGCAGCTGCTCGCCGCGGTCGCGAACGCCTGCCCGTACGGTCTTGGCGACGCCGAGCTCGAAGGCCTCGCCGATGAGGTGCTTAAGGTGCAGGGCTACGCGCGGACGCTGCCGCACCGCGGCTCGGTCCTGATGTCGAGCACCGCCCGCTACACCACCCACGACATCCTCGCGGCCGAGCAGGTCATCGTCGACCAGGCCCGCGCCCGCTACGCCGACGGGTCCGCCTGCCTGACCGGTGACCAGGCCGCGGCCGCGCTCAGCGTTTTCCAGGTGGCAGCCGGCTTCGAGTTGTCGGCCGAGCAGCGGCGCGTGGTGGAGCGGCTGCTGACCGCCGGGCACGGAATCGACGCCGTGATCGGTGTCGCCGGCTCCGGCAAGACGACCTTGATGGAGGCCTGCCGGATCGGCTGGGACGCGGTCGGCCTGACCTACGCAGGCGCCTGCCTGTCCGCCGTCGCCGCACAGAACCTGTACGAGGGCTCCGGTATCCCGTCGAGCACCATCGCGTCCTGGCTCATCCGGATTGAGGGCGGCACCGGGCTGCGCGGCGTGGACGTCCTGGTCCTGGACGAGGCTGCCATGACCGACGACCGGGCGATGGCCGTCCTCCTCACGGAGGCGGCCCGCACCGGCACGAAGGTCATCGCGATCGGTGACCCGCAGCAGCTCCAGGCGATCGGCCCCGGCGGTGGTTTCGAAGAGGTGCACCGCCTGGTGGGCGGCGAGTTCCTCGCCGACAACCGCCGCCAGAAGGACGAGGGCGAGCGGGCCGCCCTCGAGGTGTGGCGCCAGGGTGCGGTGCAGCGCGAGCGGGCGCTGCGGATCCTCGCCGACGGCGGCCGCGTGCACGCCACCGACACCGCCGACGCGGCCCGCGCCGAGATCCTCGCCGCCTGGGACCAGGCCCGCACGCGCTGGCCGGATGCGTATGAAGTGCTGGCCAACCTCGTTGTCCTGGCTGCCCGTAACGAAGACGTCGACAGCCTCAATGCCGGCGCCCAGGCCCTGCGCCGCGCCGCCGGGGAACTCGGTCCCGCGCGCACCTTCGTGCTGCCCCGCCGCGAGACCCTGACCCTGGGGGTCGGGGACGTCGTGCGCGTGCGGCAGAACGATTACCGCTCGCGCCGTCGCGGAGCCGGCCTCGATGTCCTCAACGGCTACCGCGCCGTGGTCACCGACATTTCCGCCGACCGCAGGGTGCAGATCACCTGGCGGCGCGAAGAGTCCGACGGCACGGTCAGTCACCAGCAGGCATGGCTGACCCCAGCCCAGATCAGCCAGGGCGCCCTCAGCCTGGGCTACGCGATGACCATCGCCGCCTCCCAGGGCCTGACCGCGCAGACGAGCCTGATGTACGGCCTCGGTGCGAACAGCTTCAGCCTCTACCCCGGCATCACCCGGGCCAAGGGCGAGAACCACCTGTGGCTGCCCGCGGCCGCGCTGGAGGACGAGGAGACGCGGGCCGCCCTCGGCGAGCCGCGCAGCGAGGCCGAACTTCTGGACCGCGCCCTGTACGCGTACGGCGCGTTGCTCAAGCAGGACCGTCCGGCGCAGATGGTCAGCGACCAGCTGCGCGCGGCCCCCGACCCCGTTGCGCCGCCCGTACCCCAGGCCGAGGCGGAGTTTCCGGCGTGGGACGACCCCGTGTCACGCCCGTACGGTGCGCTGTCCGACGTCCTTCTCGGCACCAAAATCGCCAAGGCCGCGCAGCAGGCGGCGGCGGCCGAGCGCGCGGCTGCCGACAAGGCGCGCGAGCTGGTGAGCGCGGCCGCCGAGCTCACCGCGCACGTCTCACCGGGCCGGCGCATCGCCGATGAGGCTGCCGCCGTTCTGGGCGAGGCCGACCGGCTTCTTGCGCTCGCCGTGCAGGAGGCGGAGAACGCCGACCGGGCCGACGACGAGCGGGGCAGGGCCCGGGCGATGCGTCAGGAGGCGGAGACGGCCGCCGGGCGCAACCGGATCACGCTGCTTGCCGCGGGCACATCTCGTGGCGAGCAGGAGCAGCTGCTCGCGCAGTACACCGAGCAGATGGCGGACGCGCACGAGGAGCAGCAGCGCGCCCGGCAGGCTGCCCGGGCCGCGCAGCGCGAGGCGTGGCAGACCGTCGAGCTGTCTCCGTACGCCGGGGTTTTCCGGGAGCAGGGCGCCACCGGTGCCCCGCCCCGCGAACTCGACGAGATGATGGAGCGGCTCGCCGCGATGCGCGAGTTTCTGCCGGCTCTCGCGCAGCAGGTCGATACGCAGCGCGCCGAGGATGTCGAGCATGCCCGCGGACAGGAGGGCGGGCTGCGCGCCCGGGCCGAGACGCTGCGGACGACCGCCGCCGCGCTGCGGGCGGAGCGGGAGCTGCGCCGGCAGATCGCAGCGCAGGCCCAGGGCCAGCACCAGGCGGAGCAGGGCGCCCGGCAGACGGCCCGCCGTGCGGAAACGGCTGGCGCTCAGCAGAACCGGCAGGGCCCCGACCCGGTCCTCCGGCCCGATTCACCCGGCCAGAGGGTCACCTGAGCGAAGCGCGGCGCGCTCAGGCAGGGGGCTCGACAACCGCCTGGACGGCGAGGGTGGCGTCGCTGGTCTCGCCGGTGACGGCGCGGAGCATGGGCAGTAGTTCGGAACCAAGGGCGAGGCGTTCGGCGGGGTCGGTGACCCCCTTCCACTGCTGCACCGCACGGCCTGCCGAAGCGCGGGTGAACTCATGCTCGGTGCCCCAGACGTGGGCCTGGAGGCCGGTGGTGTGCAGGTACCAGCGGGCGGCCGCCGCCGGCTGTCCCATCAGGTGGGCGATCCAGCCGCGCAGCTCCCGCACGTTGATCGTGTGCGAGTGCGCGGCACCGAAGGCGGCCGTGAACTCCCGGTCGATCTGTTCGGCCTCCACGTTCGCCACGGCGAGCCGCTGCGGGTCGACCGGGGGGACGCACGCCGCGGTGACCGCCGCGATCCGCCAGCGGTACTCCGCAGGCGGCGGCGGCACCTCCGTCTGCCCCACCGCGGGCGGCGCGGCGCCCGGCTCGGCCGGGGCAGGCACCGCCGTGGCCGGGGTAGCGGAGCCGGCGGTGTGCCAGAAGCTGGGACTGACGATTCCCCAGGGGGCGTGAACGGTCTGGTCGGTGTTCATGGTGCTCCCGGTTACTGGGGGACGATGCGGCGGACGGCGACGATGCGGGTGATCGGGCTGCTGCTGTTGCGCCAGCTGCTGTACGGGACGATCCGGGTCTGCACTCCGGTGCGGGGTGCCTCGATGATCAGGCCGCTGCCGATGTACATGCCGACATGGCCGGGCGAGGAGGCGGATCCGCCCGAGCCGGGCGTGAAGACGAGATCGCCGGCCAACGGCGCATCCATGCTCACGGCCTGGCCCTCGTTGACCTGCGTGTAGGTGGTACGGCTGATGGTCACCCCGGCGGCTCGATATGCCTGTTCCATGAGGCTGGAGCAGTCGCACCAGTGCGCGGGGTTCGAGCCGAGCGCGTTGGTGCAATCGCCCCCGAGGTGATACCAGCCGCCCTTTTGGTAGAGGGCCCAGGCGACGGCTTTGCGGACGGTGTCCGGGGCGTGGGCCGGGATGGAGAAGTCCTTGGGCAGGTCCACCGGCCCGCTGGGTGCGGTGGGTGCGGTGTACTTTTTTGCACTGGCCATGATGTCCCGGACGTAGCTGTAGGTCTGGCCCCCGGCGAAGGACGGCGGGGGTACGCCGCGGTAGTGCATTACCGCTCCCCAGCCCGCGTTGTAGCCGGCCAGGGCCAGTTTGATCGGGTCGTCCTGGTAGCCGGACTTCTTGGCGTCCTTGAGCAGGTCACACATGTATGCGCCCTGCGCCATGATCGCGTCCGGCGGGTCGAAGACGCTCACGACGCCGTTGCCGTTGGCGTCCTTGCCGTAGCTGCGGAAGGTCTCCGGGATGAACTGGGTGAGCCCCTGGGCGATCACCGCGCCGGTCTTGGGGTCCTTGGACTGGGCGGTCGGATCCCAATTCGACTCTGCTTCGATCTGTGCCGCCAGGATCGGCGCGGGCAGCCCGGGGCAGGCGCCGGCAGCCTTCTCGATCCATGGCGCGAATTGGGGTGGTACCCCCTTCAGGCCACCGCCGATCGCCCCCGTGTTCGGGTTCGCGCTCGCGACGTCTGATGTCGTGGTCTGGATCGTCACCCCGGCTATGAGCGTGAAGAACGCGGCCGCCCCCGCCCCCGCGCTGATCAGCAGCTTCTTGGCCACCCCGCCCCCCGTTCCCTCCCCTGCCGCCACCTACCGGCGTATGGCATCCGCACCCATGGCCTGCTCAAGAGCCCGCCGGTGATAGCGCCAGGTCCGCCCCGCCTTCAGCGACGGCAGGTCCCCGGCACGCGTCATCCGCATCACGAGCTGGTAGTCCAGCCGCAGGTACTCGGCGGTCTCCCTCGCGGTGAGGACCTCGGGCCACTCCCGCGGCTGTGCCTTGCACGCGCAACGAGAGGTGGTGTCGCCCTCGCGGTCTTGACCGGCGTCGTCAGCTCCGATGGATGCCACCAACGGCCTCCCAAACAGTCCGGACATACTGGTTTGATCAAGGACCGTACCAACTCACAACTGAAACCACAGCAGTGAACAACGGTCACTAAAAGTCATAGACAGACTCAGAGGCTCCTTGCTAAACATGTCCTTTGATCAACTTGCGTCTGGCGAGCGCAGGCATCGAGGCACGTTGGGGGCGGTGCAGCTATGGCCAGGGGGGTTCCGCAACCGGAACAGCTGGAACCGCACGTCCGGTTGGTAGTGCCCGTCATGGCCGCAGCCGGCGGCAACGGCCGCTCAGCGGTCGCAGGCCTCCTCGCGGACGCCTTCGCCCTCCAGGGCGAAACGGTCCTGCTCGACACCGTCCCCCGCCTCGCGTCGCCCTGGCCCGGATGGATCGCGACCGCGGGCGAAGGCCTCGCGGCGCTCCCGCCGGACCGGCCCGCCACTCGACCTCAGGCCCGCGCAGCCGCCGCGGTGGCCGCAGCATCCGGCACCCACCCCTGGCAAGTGATGACCGATCACCTGCCCTGGCACGTCGCCCCGCTGGCGCTGCCGGACGCGCCGGAGGCGTGGCACCAGCTCGCCGCGCTCGGCGGCTGGCAGGCCGTCATCGCCGACACTGAGCACCGGTTCACCCAGGACGTGATGACCTCCCGCCACACCGGCACCGCAGGGCTCGGCGCCCGCTGGTGCTCCCTGCCGTGTGCGGTCCCGGTGCTGTGCGCTGCCGCGACCGGCGAGGGGATGGCCGCGTTGCAGACCGCGGTGATGGCCGCCGAGGCCGAGGGGCTGCCGCTGGCCCGCATGGTCGTGGCCGTGGTGGCCATGAGTGAGGGACGGCTGCCTGCCCCCGTCAAAGCCGGCGCCACCATGCTTCAGCCGAAGGTCGGCTCGATCGTCCAGGTGCCGTACGACGAGCGGATCCGCTCGCACGGCCTGCGCGACGCCGCCCGCCTCAAACCCCGGACCTTGGCGGCCGGACGCCAGCTGGCGGCAGCCGTCTTGTCATCGGCGCACACGTCCTGGGGCGAGACGCTCCCGCACGCCGCCGTCCCCGCCGCCTACACGGAAGGAATCACGCACCGTGGCCTCGCACCTCAAGCCGCTGATCACCCTTGCTGACGACCCGCTGAGCCCCAAGCAGCCCAAGAACCTCCCCGGCAACATAGGCACGTCCACCGACAACCTGATCGGCTGGTCCCTGACGGGAGCGCTGATCGCCTGCCTGCTGGGCTTCATCCTCGGATGCGCGCTGATCGGTGTCGGCCACAACACGGAAAGGCCTGACATGGCCGCCCGCGGCAAGCGATCAGTGCTGTGGTCCCTGGTCGCGGCCGCAGGCGTGGGCACTGTCTTCGGTCTGGTCAAGGCGTTCTACAACATTGGGCAGGGCTGAGGCCCATGTCCCTCGCTTCACTCGACCAACGCCGCCGGGCCGCGCGCCGCCGTCTCGCACTGCTCGCCACCGGAATCCTGATCGGCGGCGCGGGTGTCACAGCCTTCTTCGTCCTCGGCCCCGGGGGCTCCAGTGACGACGCCAGCAAGCACGACGTCAGCCCGTCTGCATCCGCGCCTGCGGTAGCCCCGACCGGCGGCTCGAACACCCCGACTCTGCTGCCCAAGGCAAAAGAGGTGAAGGAGGGGGTACCGGTTGGCTACCCCCACACCCTGGAAGGCGCCATTTCCGCTGCCGCTCACTACACCGACGCCAACGACCTTTTCACTCCTGAGGCGGCAGAACGGCAGGCGAGAGTCATCGCCGAACCGAACTATCTGGGAATGATCGGGTCTTACGCGCGCATGTCTGCGCAACAGGTCAGGAAATCCCGAGGCCTTCCGGAGAACGGAGAATCAGACACCGCTAACTTTTACGTCAACCAGGCCCGTGCATATTCCGTCGCGTCAGCCGAGTCGGACAAGGTGACGGTATGGCTCCTCGTCGACGCCACCATCTCCGTCAAAGGCGTCAGCGAGAACGCGAACCAGGTACGGGGAGCCATCATGGTTTGGGCAGATGGCGACTGGAAGATGAGCTTTGACAGTCTCAATGACCTTCCGGACAGCAAGCCGTCATCAGCTGTCCCGGGTAGCCCCCAGGCTCTCGCGGAAGGATGGCGCGCCCTTGCGTATGAGAAGTGACTGGCTCAGTAGAACTGCAACGGCGTTCGCGATCCTGATCGCCCTGCTGGCCGTGGCGCCGGTAGACGCGTTCGCCGACCCGAAGCCAAAGGTTGCGACGAGTCTTGCCGAGTGCATCCAGCTTTGGAAAGACAAGCAATCCAAGTCAGAAGCTGCTAAGCCCTGTGGGGCGATCTCCAGAAAAGAATGCGGCGACAACCCCGGAAAATGGAAAGGGAAGGAGTGCACGGAATTCCTCTCGCTTACCGTGGGCAGGAAAATTCCAGAATCTGGAGAGAAGTGCGGAGGACACGGCGACCCAGACATCATGGGCGGGGTCTGCGACGCCGCCAAGAAGGTCGAAGACGTTGTTAAAGACCCGGTCGGCACCATCGCCACAGCCGCGTTCGACGCCGTCTCAGGAAACTTCGGGAAGGCAGCAACGGAGATCCTGAACGGTCTGACCGACGTGTTCCTGAAAGTGTCGGTCATCGACCTGAACAACAAGGGGCTGCTCAACGTCTACAGCATGACCTGGGCGCTTTCCTCGCTGGTGGCGCTCCTGCTGATGATCTGGCAGTTCGCGAAGGCCGGCTACAGCGGTGAAGGCGTCGCCGCTGCCACGGCCATCGCCGGTCTCGCCAAGTGGGCCGTCACCACCCTTGCCTCGCTCGCCGTCACCCAGGCCGCGCTCGGCGCAGCGCACGAGATCAGCGTGTGGATGATCGACCAGTACCGGGACGGCGGTGGTGAGAAGGCGTTCAAGGACTCCCTCAACCACGCCTTCAACTTCGACGGGATCACCAACACCGCGCTGGTGCTGCTCCTGGCGATCCTCGCGGCGCTGGTCTCGCTGGTCCTGTGGGGCGAGATGCTGCTGCGGCAGGCGGCCATCCAGGTGCTGGTGGCCTGCATGCCGATCGTCGGTACGGGCGGCATCATGCAGGCGACAAAGGAGTGGTTCCCCAAGGCCAGGAGCGCCTTGATCGCGCTGATCCTGATCGAGCCGGTCGTCGTGCTGATCTTCGTGATCGGGTTCTCCACCACCGGGCAGGCCAAGGGCCTCAAGGACATGCTCGTCGGCCTCCTGACCCTCGTCCTGGCGGCCGTGGCATGGCCTACCTTGGCCAAATTCATGACCTTCACCTCCGTCGGCGCCGGTGGCTCCCTTGCCTCGGGCCTGCTCGGGGCGGCTGGCGGCACGGCCGCCAGCCTCTTCGGGTCCGGCGGCGGAACTCCGTCCGGGGCCGGCGCGGTCGGCAACGGCCGCTCCTTCACCCAAGCCGTAGAGGCCGAGAACGACGGCGCGGTCGCCCAGGACGGTGCCGCAGGCCGGGCCCGCGCCGGCGGGATGGCCTCGGGCCTGGCGGGCATGGGCAAGCTCGGTGCCGCCGCCATGGCACTCCAGGTCGCCAAGGCCGGCAAGGAGCTCACCGAGGGCAGCATGGAGGCCATGGCCGCCCACGCCGACCTCGGCCCGGGCAAGGACATGGGCGGGCACATCAGCATCCCCCCGCGCAGCGGCGAGCCGCCCGCCGGCCCGGCCCCCGCGGACGACACCGGCGGCGGAGGAGCTGCTCCGCCTTCGCCCCCGCCGGGAGGACCGGCGGACCGCTCGGGGCCGCCGCCCTCGGCTCCGCTCGACAGCGCGGAGCCGCCGCCCGCCCCGTCGCCGCGAGGCGAAGCCCCGGCCGAAGCGAGTGCCGCGCAGTCGGACCCCGTCGACATGAGCTGGCCGTCGACGCCGCCCGCGGCACGGACCGACATGAGCAGACCGTCAGAGCCGGCGCAGCCGCAGGACGTCGATATGAGCTGGCCTTCCGCGCCGGCCGCGCCGCCGCCCCCGAAACAGGGGCCCGGTGAGAGTGGGGGGACGACGTGAGCCAGGACCGACCCCTGGTGTATTCGGGCTGGCAGTCCGAGCGCCAGGGCTTCATGGGCTCGATGTCGCTGACCGGCTGCGTGCTGGTCGCTGCGGCCGCCCTGTCCATCCTGATCCCCATCTACGCCCAGGACATCTCCGGCGAGCTGATCGGCGTGCCGCTCGCCATCGTCCTGTTCGCGCTGGCCACGGTCCGCATCTACGGCATGACCGCGGATGAGTGGGCCTCGCTGGCTATCCGTCATCAGATCAACGTGGCTGGAGGCAGAGACGTGTTCCTGAGCGGGGTGTTCGCCCCCCGACGCCGTACGGACGACCAGCAGCCGATGGACCTGCCCGGCGTTCTGGCCCGACTGCGGATCCTGGCCGCCCCCACCGGCGGCCAGGAGGAGCTGGCCGTCGTCTACGATCCGCTGGAGAACACCTACAGCGCCGTGCTGGAGATCCGCTACCCGGGCCTGGCTCTGGAGGACACCGACCAGATCAACCGCCGCGTCGCCGCGTGGGGCGCGTTCCTGCGCGCCCAGTGCGTCGAGGGCGGCCCGATCGTGCGGATCGCGGTGCACGAGCGGTCCCAGGCGGACGACGGCACCGCGCTTCAGTCCTGGACCGCCGCACACACCGACCCCGATGCCCCGCGGGCCGCGGTCGCTGTGGTGCAGGAACTCGCCGCGCGGGGCGGGACCGTAGCCAACACCCGCGCCACCTTCCTGACCCTCACCCTGTCCGCGTCCCGGGCACGCCTGGCGATCAAGGGTGCGGGCGGCGGCCGGCTCGGTGCCTGCGCGGTCCTGGTCCGCGAGATCACCGCCATGCACTCCGCGCTCGCGGCCGCCGACCTCACCGTCGTCCGCCGCCTCGCGCCCCGGGAGCTGGCCCAGGTCATCCGCACCGGCTACGACCCAGACGCGGTCAGCGAGATGGCGCTGCGCAACGGCGCCGCCGAACAGCGCGGATGGGACGGCGTCGAGCCGGGCGTCGACCCGGAGCTCGCCGGGCCCGCCGCAGCGCAGACCGCATGGGGCACCTACCAGCACGACGGTGCGATATCGGTGACCTACCAGGTCCGCAGCTGGCCCGCCTCCTCCGTCTACGCCACCTGTCTGCAATCCCTCCTGCGCCCGAGGCCCACCGCACGCCGCTCGCTGACCCTGGCCTACGAGCCGCTCGGGCCGCGCCGGGCCCGGGCCGAGCTGTCGAAGGAGCGCACCAAGCGTGACGTGGCGCGCCGGCTGCGGGCGAAGACGGGGCGGATCGAGTCGATGGACGAGCGGGCCGAGATGGCCCGTTCCCTGGAGCAGGACATGGCCCGCGCTTCCGGTCACGGCATCGTCCGCTTCACCGGGCTGATCACCGTCACCGTCACCGACCCCGAGGAGCTGGAGACCGCGTGCGCGGAGCTCCAGCAGGACGGCGCCGCCGCAGGCCTTGAGCTGCGCCGCATGTGGGGCGCCCAGGACGCCGGCTTCGCCGCCGCAGCCCTGCCGCTCGGGCAGGGCCTGCCCGCCCGACGGGCGGTGATCTGACATGGCGCTGCCGTTTCTGCGCTCCCGCGACCGGGACGACGACACATCCCTGCCGACCCAGGACTTCGGGCAGCTACTCGGCGACGGCCGGCCCCGCCCGGCACCGGCGCCCAAGGGCAAGAAGAAGACGCGCGAGGGCATCGGCTTTGTGCCGCCGCGGCGTGGCGTGAACGCCGCCTACGCCGGGCGCGCCGCCAATGAGGCCAGTCCGGAGGTACACCGCGCGGACACCTCCCAGGTCTCCGGCTTGTACCCGTTCCTGCATGCGAGCAGCCTGCCGCCGGTCGGTGCGTACATCGGCTGGAACGTCCTGTCGATGCGCGCGTTCTCCGCGCACCCCAGCGTGTGGGTGGCCGAGGGGCTGGTCACCAACCCCAACGTGATGATCACCGGCATCCCCGGGTCGGGGAAGTCTGCCCACATCAAGGCGTTGGCTTTGAGGCTGATGGCGTTTGGCACCCACACCCTGATCGCCGGGGACGTCAAGGGTGAGTACGGGGACCTGTGCCGCTACCTCGGCTACGAACCCCTCCTCCTGGGTCCCGGGATGAAGGGCCGCCTCAACCCGCTGGACGCCGGCCCCCTGGGCCAGGGGCTGGACAAGGTCACCGACCGCGGCGAGCTCATGACCCGCCTCACCGAGATCCACCGCCGTCGGCTGTCGCTCCTGAAGGCCCTGCTCGAACTCCAGCTGCGCCGGACGCTGCTGGCAGAGGAGGAAGAAGCGGTCTCGGCGGCGATCCGGGAGGTCACCGGGGAACTGGCCGGGAAGACGAAGCTGACCCCGCCGACGCTGCCGGCCGTCCATGCGGCGCTGAAGGATCCGACGAAGGAGATGGCGTACGAGCTGCGGGTCCGCGACGAGGACATCCAGACCACGCGCGAGCTCACCCGTTCCATCCGGGCCGCCCTCGGCGCGATGGTCAACGGCCACCTCGGCGGCCTCTTCGACGCCGAGACCAGCTCGGAACTGGACTTCTCCGCCCCCATCCAGTGCGTCGACATCTCCCGCATGAAGTCCTACGGCGACGACATTGTGAGCATGATCCTGACCTGCGTCAGCTCCTGGGCGCAGGCCGCCATCGATACCCCGGGCCCGCCCCGGCTGGTGGTTCGTGACGAGCTGTGGCGGGCGATGCGCTCCGGAGGGTCCTCCATGGTCCGCAAGATCGACTCCGACCTGCGGCTCTCCCGCGCCGACGGCACCATCCAGGTCCTGGCCACGCACCGATTGACGGACTTCGAGGCGGTGGGTGCCGCGGACTCCGAGGCCGTCGCCATCGCCAAGGACATGATCAGCAGCTGCGAGACGCGCATTCAGCTTGCCCAGGACTCCCGCCCGCTCCAGGCGATCCAGGAAGCGGTCGGGCTCACCGACGCCGAGTACGAACTGATCAGCTCCTGGGGCAAAGCCCACGCGGGCCGCGCGCTGTGGAAGGTCGGCAAGGCCGGCAGCCACCCGGTCCAGTTGCACCTGACGGCTCTGGAAAAGAAGTTGTTCCATACAGACGAGCGGATGACGGCATGAGTGCGGGAGGGAAGCCCGCCAGCAGCGGGGGACTGCTGGCGCCGAGCCTGCTGCTCGGCGGTATCGGCGTCGCGGCCTGCACGCTGGTTACGGGACCGGCGTCCGCGCTGCTGTCTGGCCGCGGCTGGGCGACGGCCAAGGCGGACCCGGTCACCACCATCATCACCGCCATCGCCCAAGACCCCGGGAAGGCCTGGACCCCGGGCCCGCCCGGCTGGCTGTTCTGGGCGCTGACGGTGCTGGTGTGGGCAGTGCTCGGGTGGGCCGGCCTGTGGCTGTGGAAGCGCTTTGGCAGCCCGCAGCAGGGCGGGGCGCAGTGGGGCGGCGCGCGCGTCGAGCGGAAGCTCAAGGTCGACGAGGCACCGGACAAGCGGCGTAACCAGATTACGGCCGGCCGCGGCATGAGCACCAGGAAGATCGTGGCGTCTCGCCCGAACATCTCCGCGACCGTCTTCGGGGTGCCGGGCAGCAGTAAGACGACCGGCCTGGTGCTGCCGAACGCGGCTGAGTGGCAAGGCCCGCTGGTGGTGACCACCACTAAAGCCGCTGATTTGGACATCATTTACGCCCGCCGCCGGGCCCTGGGCCCGGTCTGGGTCATCGCACCGGCCGGAATTCCCGGCCGGCCCACCCAGAAGTGGTCGCCGGTGGACTACTGCACCGACGCCAAGGCCGCCGACCGCATGGCCGCCTGGATGGCCGAGGCCGCATCCTCCAGCGACGACAAGCGCGCCGCCCCCTGGATCGACCAGGCCAAGAACGTCCTCAAAGGCGTGCTGCTCGCCTCGCACCTGTCCGGCGGCGGCATCAACGGCATGCGCAAGTGGCTCGGCCTCGGCAAGGACGCCGTCGACCACGTCCGCGCCGTCCTCCTCCAGCACGGCTACACCGACGTCGCCGACGACTACGCCTCACCCTGGCTCCGCCTGCACGAAGACGGCATCGGCAGCATCCAGTTCTCCCTGAACGTCCTGGCTCGGGTGTACGCGGACGAGGAGGTCCGCGAGACGTGCAGCAGCACCGACTTCACGGTCGAGGAGCTCCTGGATCAGAACGGCACCGTGTGTCTCATTGCGAGCGAGGCTGACGCCGAGCGTTTCGCGCCGCTGTTGACCTCGATCATCGCGTCGATCATCCACGGCGCCGAAGTCCGCTACAACAGCACCGGCACACCGCTCGACCCCTCCCTCGGCGTCATGGTCGACGAGGCCGGCAACATGCTCCGCTACCCCCGCCTGCCGAACATCCTGACCACCGGCCGCGGCATGGGCATCGACCTCCTGACCGTCTGGCACGACCTCTCCCAGCTGCGCGAGCGGCTCGGCACCCAGAAGGCGAACACCGTGCTGTCCGCGAGCGGCCTGCGCATGCTGCTCCCCGGCTGCGGCGACCTGGAGACCCTGCGCTACTTCTCCGGCCTCTACGGGCGCACCGAGACCCTGCGCACGTCCGTCGGCCACTCCCAGGGGCAGTACTCCACCAACACCTCGACCACCGAGACCGACCTCGCCCCCATCCACTCCCTGCAGCAGCTGCCCGACTTCACCGCCATCGCCCAGTACTCGAACCTGCCGCCCATCAAGGTCAAAATGCGGCTCACGTTCCGCGACAAGGACCTCAAGAAGCTCCTCAACCCCGCCGCGGCGCAGGGAGGCGTGAGTTTGACCAAACCCACGAACAAGGCCAGCAGGATGTTGAGGAGGGTCATCAGCCGTGTCTGACCCGTTGGACGACCTCGCGGGCCAGTGGCCCTCACCACCGGACGAGGAAGACGGAGCGGAGCCGGAGGAGCCGGAGCCGCAGCGGTGGGTGTGGGCGGCCATGGAGCCGGCTGAGCGGCGCGCCCGGCTCCGTGAGCTCGCCGAGTGGGTCGACTGGCTCCGGACCACCTTCGCGCTCCACAACGCCATCCCGCGGTGCTGGTACATGCACCAGCCCGTTGTCGAGCACCTCACCGCGCTCTACGCCGGGTGGCTGCGCGTCTACGCCGGCGAGCCACCGGCCGGACTGGCCGAAGCCGACTGGATCAACACGCTGCACTCATTCACCCCGCGGCTCCAACTCGCCGCCTGCGCGACCGGCACCCACCAGGAACCGCCCCCGGTCGTCCCGCCGCCACCCGGCGCGACGGAGACCTTCGAGCTGTACCTGTCGACGTCGCAGGCGACCACCGCGGCAGCCCGGCATCCGGCCCAGGCCGAGCTGGACCGGATGGCCGAGGCGGCCGACCCGCCCCTGTAGCCAGCACACACAGGCGCCTGTGCCAGACCGCCTGGACGACGGGGCGGGGCGGAAGATTGCCCGCCCGAGCAGACCGGGGATGAACCAACGGGAGTATGAACATGGGGGAGCGGTTCTCGATACCGGAGCAGGTGCGCGAGCACTGGCTCAGCGGAGGCGACACCTACCGGGTGTCCGAGACGAAGGCCGAAGCCGACCAGCGCAGAGCCATCGCGCGCTCCCGGGCCGACCGGGCATACGACGAAGAGCTGATCGGGGAAGCCCTCGTCATCGCCCGCGTCCAACGCACGCAGCTGCCCACGGCTGACCAGTACCGATGGGGTGTCTTCCACGCGGGGACCGCCCTGCCGGTGGCGATGATGGAGTCCGGCCAGGATGCCGATCAGGCCCGTGCGCTCGCTGAGGCGATCGACGCATGGCGGGACGCCGAGAACGGGCAGCCCTTCGACTGGGACAGTGACGGCCTGTCCGACCGGCTGCGGTCGCCGTACGGGCGCGGGATGCTCGATCAGGTCCGCGGCCGCGAGCCGGGCGAGCGCTGGGCGGCGTCGCCGCCGGCCGAGACGCAGACGCACGAGACAGAGGACGGCCAAGCCTACACCTACGCCAAGGTCGACCGGGAGCTGCACGTCTTCGCGCCCGGCGGTCTGCTGATCGCTCGCGCAGCCAGCCGGTTCGACGTGAACACCAAGAAGGAAGCCTGGATCGGTGAGATGCGCGACGGGCGCCGCCTGGCCGGGCGCTGGGAGAGTCACTTCGTAGAGCACACGGTCCAGCAGCACCTCATCGCCCAGCAGGAGCCTGCCGACCGGGACGAGCTGTGGATCCACTACACCGCCGACCGCGCCATGGTGCACGGCAGCGACCGGTACGACGCCGACCTCAAGAAGGCCATGCGCTCGGCCGGCTTCACCTGGTCCGGCCACGCCAAGGCCTACGTCACCGCGGGCACGACCCGACCGGTGGCCCGGGCCCAGAGCGTGGACCGGCTCGCCCGGGCGCTGTACGAGGAGGGCCGCGCAGTCGAGATCCGGGCCGACGAGGACCGGCTGCGCGGCATCCTCGCCCCCGCCGCCCCCGGCACGGCCACGGCCGCCGCGAAGCCCGCCCCCGCCCCCACCGCCGCCGCGCCGGCGCCGGAGCCGGTCCTGGCCCCCGCGGACCTGACAGACGACCAGCTCGCCGCAGAGCTGTCCCGCCTGACCCGCGAGCGGGACGCGGCCGTGTACGGTGGCACGCGCCGCCGTCGCCTCGACGAGCAGCTTGCCCCGCTGACCGAGGAGAAGCGCAGGCGCATCGTCGTCTCGTACCAGGAGCGCGCCGATCCGGCTGGCATGACGGTGGACGAGCTCATCGCCGAGCGGCAGGAGCTGGCGGAGTCGCTGCGCGGCGACTACGGGAACCATCCGGTGAAGGTGGCCCGCCAGGAACGCGCTGATCTGCTGGCGGCTGAGCACGGCCGCCGTCTCGCCGCGGAGCTCGAAGAGCGGCCGCCGGTCCTCCAGATGACCGACGAAGACCTCAAAGCCGAGGGTGAGATCCTGGCCAAGGGCCGCTACGGCACTCACCCGGGCGTCGCGCGCGAGGCCTTCGACGCCCGCCGAGAGGCGGTCGGCGTAGAGATAGCCGACCGGCACCTGCGGACCTGGGAGCCCGGACAGGCCCCTGTCGGTGAGCTCGACGACATCGAGCTCACCGAGGCGATCGAGGCCCTGCGCTCCGAGCGGCTGTACGACGCCGCGTTCGCCGGCCACTACGCGTCGAAGCAGCGCATCGAGCAGGCACACGGTGCGCGCCTGGAGGCCTTGCGGGACGAGCAGAAGACACGCGACACGGCCGAGTTCGAGGCGCTGCTCAAGTCCGACGGGCGGATCCGTCTGGAGAGCCGCTCCTACACCACCGGTGTGCGCGAGGACGACGTCCGCGTTTTCGTCGACGGCCGCCGGTACGCCGACCTGACCGAGGCCTATCCCGGCTGGAAGGTCTCGATCCTGCTCGGCCGTGGCGCCCAGACCAACACGGCCTGGCGCACGGAGGCGCTGAGCTGGCTGATCGAGCAGTATGAGGCCTCGCCGCAGACCCGCGACACCCGCACCTGGGGGCCGGTGGCTGAGGTTGAGCTGCCGCCGGCGTTCGTCTCCCGGGCCGTGGAGGAGTTCACCTCCCTGACCGGGAAGGCCGAGCGGTACCTGGTTGAACGCATGGCTGAGTCCCCGCGCAGCCAGAATTTCGACCACCGCGGCAACAAATACATGGCGCACTTCCTGGATCTGCCGGAGCGGACCCTGCCGGTGCTGGAGGAGCTGGGGCGCCGCCTGGTCGGCATGCTCGACGAGGAGCTGGACTCCGACGACCGCAAGACGAGGGAGCGGGCCAAGCGGTCCAGGCCCGCCGTGCTGCGGGGATTGGACGACGTCCGCGAGACAATGCAGGCACGTGGCGTTGAGCCGCTGACGGACGCGGGCGCGTCGGCGCCGCAGGACGGGGAGACAGACGGTGAGCGAGTACGAGACGACGGCCCGCCGGCACTGGGAGACCTACCGGCCCAGGGAGCTGGCCCAGATGCCGGACCCGGAGGAGTTTTTCCGGGAGCTGGCGGTGGCGGTGCAGGAGCGGATCGCGGAGCTGACGCAGGAGCGGATGGGCGAAGCGATGCAGGAGACGGACCACGAGCGGCGCGCGGGCAAGCTCAAGGCGGCGCAGCAGATGGCGAGGGAGCAGGCACTGAGGGAGATCGTTCTGGTGGAGCCGGAGGAGGAGAGCCGGGACGCGGAGCTGCCCCGGTAGCGACCCGCTTCCGGCCCCGTTCGCAGGACGACCTTGCGCCGGCGGGGGAGCGGGCCAAGGCTCACGCCAACCTGGCGGCGGTGAAGACCCTCAAGCAGGTCCAGGCCGAGGAGCGCCCGGCCACCCCCGAGGAGCAGCAGGTCCTTGCCCGCTGGTCGGGGTGGGGCTCGGTGCCGGATGTCTTCGCTGCTCGCCCGCAGCAGGACGATCCGGTCTTCGGGCCGGGTGGCGAGCGGGAAGGCGGTTACGCGGCGGCCGCGGCCCGCTGGGAGGCGCTCGCCGACGTCCGCGACCCGCTGCGGGAGCTGCTGGATGACGCCGAGTGGCGCGCGGCCGCCGCTTCCACCCTCTCCGCCCACTACACCCCGCCCGAGATCACCGCCGCCCTGTGGCAGGCCCTGGCCGACCTGGGGTTCGACGGCGGCGAGGTCCTGGAGCCCGGCTCCGGTGCCGGCGTTACCTTCGGCACCGCCCCGGACTCCGCCCGGCTGACGGGTGTCGAGATCGACCCCACCAGCGCCGCGATCTCGCGGCTCCTCGCGCCCAGCACCATGGTGCTGAACGAGTCCTTCGCCGACACGATCGCCCCTGACGGCAGCTTTGACGCCACGGTCGGGAACGTGCCCTTCGCCCGGCTCACCCTCTTCGACCCCAAGCACAACAAGGCCCGGCACCGGATCCACAACCACTTCCTGGTGAAGTCGGTGGCCCTGGCCCGGCCCGGCGGCGTGGTCGCCCTGATCACCTCCCGGCACACGATGGACGCTGAGCGGGACGCGGCCCGCCGCGAGCTCTTCGAGAGCGCCGACCTGCTGGGTGCGGTCCGCCTGCCGAACAAGGCCTTCGCCCGCTCCGCGGGCACCGACGTGGTCACCGACATCCTGCTCCTGCGCCGTCGCGCCGAGGGCGAGATGCCCGGCGACGCGGGCTGGGTGACTTCCACCCGGCGCGACCTCGACGGCCACACGCTGCCCGTCTCCGACTACTTCACCGCCCACCCCGAGCACGTGCTGGGCACCCTCACCAGCCGCATGGGCGCCCATGGGCCGGAGGTCGCCGTTGACGGTGACCCGGACGTGGCCGTGGCCCTGAACACGGCCCTGCGGCAGATCACCGACAAGGCCGTCTCGGACGGGCGCGGGTACCAGCCCCACCCCGACGGCCCGCACCGGCCCAGGCTGCGGCTGAGGCCGGCCGCGTCCGTCACGGACTTCACCGGACGCCTGTCGGCCGACGCCGACGGCAAGCTGTGGCAGGCCAACAGCAGCGGCGACCCCCTCGCCATCGAGCTGCCCGAGGCCGAGCACGCCCAGCTGACCGCGCTCATCGAGCTCAAAGACCTGGTGCGCGGGCTCAACGACCTCGACCGCCGCGGCACCGACGGGGCCCTGGCCGACGCCCAGCGCCGCCAGACCAAGGCCGCCTACCAGCGCTACGTCCACGAGTACGGGGCTCTGACCCGGCCCCGGCAGCAGCAGAACGCCACCGTCAAGACCGACGGCGGCGAGGAACGCAAGCGGCTGACCGGCTACGGCTACTTCCTCAACGACCCCTCCGCGTACGAGGTGCTGGCGCTGGAGTGGTGGGAGGCGGACACCGAGACCGTCCACGTCTCGCAGGTGCTGGAGCGGGCCCCGGCTGCCCGCCGCAGCGTGCTCGGGCAGCACACCGACGACCCGCAGCAGGCCCTGACCGCGGTCGTCGCCGAGCGCGGCCACGTCGACCTCGACCACATCGCCTGGATGCTCCAGGTCGAGCCGGCCGAAGCCCGCCGGCTCCTGGGCCGCTTGGTGTTCACCGACCCGCTGACCGGCGACCTGGTCCACAGCCCCGACTACCTCTCGGGCGATGTCCGCACCAAGCTGGCCATCGCCAGGCAGGCCGCCCGCCGCGACCGGGCGTACGAGACCAACGTCGCCGAGCTGGAACGGGTCCAGCCGCGCGAGCTGCTGCCCGGACAGTTTGCGATCCGTCTGGGCGCGTCCTGGATCCCCGACGACATGGTCCAGGACTTTTTCCGGGGCTACCTGGGCGACGCGCATCTGACGATCCAGCATTCCGGCGGCGGGAACTGGCACGTCCTGAAGGGCCGCAACCTTGCCGAGGAGGACGAGCTGCGTCACAGCGCGGGCGGGCTGGGCCCCCTCGCGATGGTGTCCAAGGTCCTCAACGGTGGGGCCATGACCGGGCGGCCGGCGGACGATGAGGAAGCCGCGCGGGCCGTCAGGGTGAAGGCGGATGCGTTCCGCGACGCCTTCGAGGCCTGGGCCTTGGACGACTCCCTGCGCGCCGCCCGGATCGCGGAGGTTTACAACGCGCGGATGAACGCGCGGGCGGTGCGTGATTTCACCGGCTCCGCCCCCTCCCTGGCCGGACTCGATCCCGACTTCACCCCGTATGACCACCAGCTGGCGGCCGCTGCCCGCATGGCGCACGAGCGCTGCCTGGTCCTGGCCCACGAGGTCGGCGCGGGCAAGACCGCGACCATGACCATCGGCATGATGGCGATGCGCAACACCGGGCAGATCAACAAGCCCATGGTCACGGTGCCGAACTACCTGGTCGAGCAGTGGGAGAGTACCGTCCGTGGCCTCTTCCCGACCGCCCGCATCCTGGCCCTGACCAGTGCCGATCTGGCGGACGGCAAGCGGGACCGGATGCTGGAGTACATCCGGGCCAACGACTTCGACCTGATCATCACCTCCCACAGTCTCTTCGACTCGATCCCGCTCTCCCCCGAGTTCCACGAGCTTTACAACAACGACGAAGCCCGCCTGCTGCGGGAGCAGATCACCCGCGAGCGCAAGCGCGACGGGAAGTCGGTCAGCCTCAAGCAGCTCGAAGAGCGCGCCGCACAGTTCGAGGAAGAGCTCAAGGCCCGCGCGGCCGCCGTCCGCACCCCCGCGCAGGTCTACCTGGACGACCTGGGCATCGACTATTTCGCGGTCGACGAGTTCCACGAGTACAAGAACCTGGCCGTCCGCTCGAAGATCCCCGGCGCCCGCGTGGAAGGCTCCGGCAAGGCGCAGCACCTCCATGCGGTCCTGGAGTGGGCCCGGCTGAACAAGCCCACCGGCCCCATCGGTGTGCTGGCCACCGGCACCCCGCTGTCCAACGCGATCGGCGAGCTCCACACCGTGGTGCGGATGGCCGACCCCGACCTGCTGCGGGACATCGACGCCGAGACGTTCGACGCCTGGGCGAGCATGTACGGCCGCCTGGTCGAGCGGATGGAGATGACCACCGACGGCAAGGGCTTCAAGTCCGTCGAGCGGTTCGCGTCCTTCCACAACGTCTCCAGTCTTGCGCGGCAGCTGTGGCACCCGCTCGTCGACTTCAAGAGCGCCGCCGAACTGGGTCTGGACCTGCCTGCCGTCAAGGGCGGCGAGCCGGAGCTCATGCTCGTGCCGGCCACCGCCGACCAGCTCCAGCGCATGCAGGAGCTCGGCGAACGCTACGAGGCCTTCCACGGCGGGGGCGTCGACAAGAGCATCGACAACCCCCTGGCGATCAACAACGACGCCCGCGTCATCGCCATGGACTCACGCCTGATCGATGCCGACGCCGAGCCTGGCAACAAGCTCGTCGCCCTCGCGGACCGCATCATCGCGAAGTACGAGGAGACCAAGGACAACCGCTACAACTACAGCGCTACCGACGAGCGCCCCCACCCCGTGCCGGGCGCGCTGATCGGCGTCTTCCTCAACAACGGCACACCCGGCGGCAACAACCGCGGCAACTTCAACGCCTACCAGGAGCTGAAGGACCTCCTGGTCGCCCGCGACATGCCCGCCGAGAAGGTCGCCTTCATCCATGACGCCGAGCGCGCCGACCAGCGCCTGAAGCTGTCGCACCAGGCCAATCACGGCGGCATCAACGTCCTGGTCGGCTCCACCATGCGCATGGGCAAGGGCGGGAACTGGCAGAACCGCATGGTGTCGCTGTTCCACGTCGACCCGGACTGGCGGCCCTCCGACATGGCCCAGCGCGACGGCCGCATCGTCCGCAACGGCAACCAGAACGAAGAAGTCGAGATCGTCTGGATGGCCACGGAGGGCACCTTCGACTCCCGCATGTACGGGCTGCTGGCCACCAAGGCCAAGGGCTTCAACCAGCTCTACAAGGTCCGCGTGGACGCGACGAACGACGAGATCATGGAGGTGGAGGACGCCAACCTTCCCTACGAGGAAGCCATGGCGATCATCTCCGGCAACCCTTACCTGATCGAGCAGGAAGACCTCCGCAAACAGCTGCGGACCCTGGAACTCGACCAGCGCAACCGCGCCACCCAGCGCGCCATCCTCGGCAACCGGCTCAACGAGCTCCGCATCGACATCGAGAACCTGTCCTACGACATCCCCCGGCGGGCCCGCGCGCTGCCGCAGCTCGAACCCGTTCTCGGCGACGACTTCCGCATCACCCTCGCCGGGACGCAGTACACCAAGCACAAGGACGCGGCCGGGCCGCTGATGCAGCTCCTGACCGGCGTCGGGCAGAGCCTGCCCGACGGCCGCGCCACCACCCCGGACGCGAAGCTGGGGCGGCTGGGCGGCCTCGACCTCGTCGCCGTGGCCTATCGTGAGGACGGCGGCAGCGTCTTCGTCCGCCTCCACCTCGACGGCCTGCCCGGCATTGTCCAGCGCTCCACCCCCGCCGAACTCGCTGAACTCAGGGGCGAGACGGTCCTGCGGCGCTTGGTGAAGACCATCACCGAAGCCCCCGAGCGGCAGACCGAGGACGAAGGGAACCTCGCGGCCAAGCGCACCACCCGCGACCAGCTGCTCATCGACCGGGAGAGGCTGCGCGGCCAGGTTGCCGGCCTTGGCCGCGTCCGGGAGCGCAAGAGCCTGGTGGACTCCCTGGTTTCCGCCCAGGCCTCGCTGAACAAGATCGGCAAGCCGTCCGACGACGAGCCGGTGTCCGTCACGACCAGCCGCCAGGAGGCCACCGCCCGCCGCGACGACCTGCAACAGCGCCTCGACCGCCTGGCCGCAGAGCCTCCCGCCGAGCAGACCTCGACCGAGGCGGGCGCGGTGCTGCGCGACATGGACGAGGCAGGCCCACGCCTCGACCCGGCCACCTACGGCCCCGTCCAGCGCGAGGCCGAGGCGGCCCTCCTGCGTGCGCACCTCGCCGTTCACGGCCACGACCCTGAGGTCGCCGCCCGCCTTGCCGCGCTCGGCGACACCACCGAACTGCCCCGGCCCGAGGACACCGCGGCCGCCGGCCTGCCGCCCACCCAGGAAAGCCCACAAACACCTCTACAGACCCTCATAGCAGGCTTCGGGGACCGCGTCATGGCCGGGCACATCGGCGGCACGCAGAAAGCCGAGGAAACCGGCCCCAGCAGCAACAACGAGCCCGCCGAGGAACAGGTCGAGCAAGACCTCCCAGCGCCCGAAACCCCGGCGGCATCCGATGGAGCCCCGCCGCCGACGCCCGAGGAGGACACCGGCCCCGAGGACGCCGACGGGGCTGACCAGGAGGCGGGTGGCGACCCGTACGGAACAGTCGACCTCTTCGGGGAGTTCGGGCTGACGCCGCCCGAGCGCGTCCCGGCCCCGGCCCCGGAGGAAGTCCCCGCCCCCGAGCCGGAGGAGGAGCCCGAGGGCATCCCCGAGGGCCAGATGACCGTGGAGGAGGCGCAACCCGCTCCCGCGTCCGCCGAGCCGGCGCCGAGCGACGATCAGCGGGAGCGGCTCACAAGCGCGGACGGGCAACTGGCCTTCACCCTCCTGCGGGTGCGCACCGATGACGACCGGCCCGAGATCGTAGAGGGATACCGGCGGCGCCGCGACGAGCTGGGCGCCGCCGTAGAGACCCGCAATGCCCAGAGCGCCCAGGGCAGCGAGGAGCGCGGCCAGGAGCTGGCGAAGTGGCAGCGCAGCTACAAGGCTGGCAACGGCCTGGAGCCGTGGAGGCCTCTGCCGTCACTACGGCTGACCCGGCGCCCGGATGGCCCGGGCCTGCAACCTGCCGAGTACGCCATCGGCTCCTGGGTGACCTGGCAGGACACCGCGACCGGCACACAGGTGACCGGTCAGGTCATGTCGCCCGGCGCGGGCACGGACACCTTCTACGTCAGCACCGACCGGACGGGCGTGACGGGCGAGTACCACGTGCTCAGCCGGAGGGGGAAGAAGAAGACCGGCTACAGCTACAGCATCAACGGCGCGACGACCGATCTCCGGCCCGCCGACGGGCCGCCGGAGCCGCTGCCTTTCGAGAGCCTGCTGGCGGTCGACGCCGTCACCGCCCGCCCGGTCGCGTCGTACGCCGACTACGTGCCCAAGAAGGGGATGGCCCCGGTGCGCGAGCCGGTGCCGGTCATCGTCGGCGCGGACGAGGTGCGCTACCAGCGCGGGGAGGTCGCCTTCCCCGTCACTGCCGACCACATCCCCTTCGTGGTCAAGATCGACCAGGACGACGCCTCCCTCACCCTGCTCTACACGCTGCGCGTCGAAGTCGACGGCGAGATCGTGGTCAAGCTGTGGCAGGAAGAGACGCGGGGTGCCGCCATCGACGCGGCGGTGCGCGCGGCTCGTCAGGCCCGCGAGCTCGCCGACAAGCCGCTCTACGCCCGCTCCCGCAACCACACCCTGGACGTCGCCGAAGACGGGGTGTGCGCGAAGTGCCACCGGCAGTTCGACGGTGACACCGAGGCCCAGCCGCTGTACCGGGTCGACGGTGGCGACCCGACGTGCGCCCCGCACATCGCTTCTGCCCTCGATGTTCGGCTGGGTGAGGTGGAGGAGCTGGGAACCGCGCGGCGCATCATGGCGGCTCGCACTGCCCCCGAGCCGCAGACGGACATCGAGCCTGCCCCGGCCGAGGAACCGGCGGTCCCGGAGGCCGCCGCGCCGGCGCCGGACGAGCCCCGCTTGGTCGACCGCGCGACCGTGGCCGCCGGCGACCTGGTCACGATCACGCTGGACGTGCCCGGCGTCCTGCACCTCGACAGGGAGGTTCCCGAGGCGGTCTCCGTCACCGGATCCGTCTACCCGGCGTACCGCGACTACCACCGGGGCGCGGTCCTGCTCGACTCAGTGATCCACGACGCCGAAGGCAACGAGCTGACCATCGGGGCAGACGTCACCGTGCAGACGATGCCCGACCAGGTGCACATCACCCCAGCCGGACACCGCGAGGACCTGCGGCCCGAGACCCGCGCCGTCACACAGATCCGCCTCGGTGACCTCGTCGCCGAGGGCGGCACCCGCGGAGAGACCGTCACCGAGATCCGGTACGCCCACAACCCCCAGGGAGCCACCGGCTTCTCCACGCGCGATGTCGCCAAGGGGACCGCCAACGGCTTCTCCCTGCGCAACACGGACGAGGTCCTCGTCGTGCCCCGCGAACGACGCCTGCCCGCTGACTACGCCGAGGTGTTCGGCCGGCACCACAGCCACGCCGAGGCGGTCGCCCAGACTCGGCGCACTCACGAGCGGCACGCCGCTCTAGAGGAAGCGGCGGCCCTCCAATGGCCGGACGGTAACGGCCCCCAAGCCCAGCTCCAGGCGCTGCGTGACGCCGTCCGGGCGATCGACGCTGAGGCCTCGGGCACGGACGTGTACCGGGCCAACGCCGCGGCGATGACCACCGCGGCGGCCGCCGCAATGGCCCTCTTCGACGCTGTCGACGACACTGTCCGCTACCGCGGACTCGGTGAACCCCTCCACCAACTCCGCCAGCACCTGGATATGCAGATCCACCGACTGCACGCGGATGTCGCTCGCCTCGCACAGCGTGCCCAGGAACGCGCAGCCGCTGCCGCACCGTCCGTCGGCGAGGTTCAGAACCCAAGAGCCGCTGACGAAACACCGGACGAATCCCTTGAGAATCCACCCGGGCCGGCCCCGCAGCAGTCCCCTCAGGGCGAGGAAGCAGAGATGATCGATCCCCAGTCCACGCTTGCTGGTCAGGACCCGGCGGCGGAGCAGCTGGGACTTTTTGGCCTGACCGAACCCGGCACGAACGCCCCTCAGGACGAATCGTCCGCCGTCGACACTGTGGGGATCGCATCAGGCAGCGAACAGTCGGCCGAGACCACTGGGCCACAAAGCCAGCCTGACCAGCCGGAAGAACCCATCGCCAGCACGGGCCAGGACGACGCCGTGCAGGCCGCCCCCGCTGCGGACACTCCTGTCCCGGCCCCGGTGGAGGGCACCGACCTTGGTGCGGCCGCGGCCGCGGTCACCGCTGCCCCGTACTGGCGCGAGATCGGCGCCGAGAGCGACGCCCAGGCCGCCGAGCGGCTCGGCGGGGCGGAGCGCGTCCGCTCGTTCGCCGGTCTGGCCACCGTCCAGCCCGTCGAAACGGTGCTCAACAACTTCTACGCCCAGGTCTGGATGGACGATCGCCTGATCGGCCACGTCTCAGACCTCAACGGCATCGGTGACGCAACCGGCAGAGGCAGGGCCGCGGGCTTGTGGGAGGCCAAGCCCGTCTTCGGCTTCTCCGACCGAGGACGTCCACGATTCCGCAGCCAGGAACCGGCAGTCGCCGACCTCGTCGTGCGCGCGCTCCAGGAAGGCCCCCCGGCCGAGGACCGCCTGAACAGCGCCATGACCAGCTCCCTCACCGGCAGCCTCGCCCGCCCTGGGGAAGCGCTGGCACAGCTCCCGGCCCAGGCACAGAGAGGGCCGGGCGCAGTGGAACGCCGGGCCGAGCTAGCCGATGTCCTGCGCGCCTTCACTGAGGGACGAAGCCACAGCGGAAGCATCGCGAGCGACCTCGCGACCGTGCACGACAGCCTGATCTGGCTGCACGGCACCCAGCCCGCGACCGCCACACAGGCCCTGGCCGACCTCGAGCGCCGCGCCGCGGCGGCCGCGTACTTCCTCAACGTCTTCGGCCCCGACGACCCCCGGGCTGCACACCACCAGCGCAGCAGCGCGCCGAACCAGGAGCAGACCACCCAACAGTCCGAACCGGCGCAGGCCGCCGAACCCGGTAACACCAGCATTGACAATGAGCTGCGCGCCCCCGACGCGCCGTCGCCCGAGCCGGCCGAGATACCTAATGCCGCCGCTGTGCCGGATGACCACGAGGCCCGCGATGTCACCGCAGAGACTCAAGATGGCGACGGCCGCGCAGCGTCACCCCCGGCCCCAAGCCCGTCAGGTCCGGCCGCTGACGAGCGGCGGGAGGAGGCTCCCCCCGCCGTCACGGGCGACCAGGCGGACCCGGAGGGCGGAGACGAGACCGCCGGTCCCGGCGACACGACGCTGAATACCACGCCTCGCAGCGTCGAGGAGAGCGACGCCGAGTCGGTGAAGGACCAGCTCGACGCCACTGAAAGCCACGTTGGCGACCCAGCGCCGCGATCAGAACGTCAGACCGAGGCACTCGCCCCCGCCGGTGACCAGGAGAGCGAACAGCCGCTACAGGACACGGCCGCCAGCACCAGCGATCGCGTGGCTGCTGAACCTCCGCCAGAGGAATCGGAAGCTCAGCCGCAGCAGTCGACGACCACCGGAATAGACACCTTGGAGGGAACAACCGTGGCCGAGCCCGGGGGCGAAGCCGGCGGTGAACCGGATTACGAGTCCCTCTATGCCGAGGAGTTTGTCCAGCCGACCGTCTCGACCCGGCCGGGCCAGGAGCCTGACGCGCAGGAGCAGCGCACGGTTGCGCCCCCTGCCGCTCCGGGGGAGGCCCAGGTGGACAGCCTGGGCCGCGCGGCGCTCTCGGAAGAGGCTGAGGCCAGCAGCGTCTCGCAGCAGGGCGAAGACAGCAGTGTGGCTCTGGTTGATGTAGCGCTCGTGTTGGAGTCTCCGGAACAATCCATGTCGCTGGTTGAGCCTGCTGCGGCTGTTGATTCTGCAGGACACGCCTCGGGGCAGGAGAGCATGGCACCGTCGAGGGAGGACGCGACCATGGCTGAGGCGCAGGGGACGGATCAGGCCCGTGCACTGAGCACCTCGGATCCGACTGAAAAGGAGGAACCCGTCATGCCTGCCCCGTCTCCTGCCGGTACACCGCAGCAGACCCAACAGGGTCCGGCCACGGCGCCAGGCGGTGACGCCGACGAGCGCAGCCTGCTGAACCAGGCCGTCGAACTGCTTGTCTCGACCCAGTTCGGATCGACCTCGATGCTGGAGCGCCGGCTGGGCGTCAGCTCCGAGAAGGCCCAAGAGCTGATGGAAGGCCTGCAGGAACGAGGCATCGTCGGCCCCGCCAGCAGCGCCAAGGGCCGCGACGTTCTATTTGAGAAGGAGGCTCTGGAAGGCGCCCTGGCCGCACTCGACCCGGCCACCGGCGCAGAGCCCCCGAAGACCTCCCCCACCGCTGAGCTGGCGCCCGGCCACCCCGAGTTGCCCCTGTGGACGGGCAACACCTTGCCCGACGGCAAGTGGGACCGCCGCGGCCGCGTTCTTCACGACTTCTTCGACGGTCAGCCCATATGGCAGATCAAGCCGGAACTAGCCGCACAGCAGCCGCCCGTGGCCGTTCCCACCGAGTCGCAGTCGGCCACAGCCCCGCCGCGTACGGGCACAGCAGTGACCGGTGAACTTCGGGAGCTCTTTGGCGAGGTGCTGCAGGCCTGGAAGGAGCACATACCCACTGACGTCAGCTCTGCGGAAAGCGTCAAGGAGGCGGCGGCAGGTGCGCTGCGGACGCTCGAGCAGGCACTCCAGGCGGCAGGTGCTCGTCCCGCGGAGCCCGCCCGCCCGACGGCGGCCGCCGAATCGGCCTCGGAGCCCGAGAGGGTCGCCGATGCGGTCAACAAGGCCCTGGACAAGGTCGACCAGCACACCACCACCAGCTTCCGGGACTCTCCCGAGTGGCAGCGGTTGCAGACCATTCGCGGTGCCGCCCGGCACCTGTGGGACACGTTCAAGGAGAAGGCCGGGGCGTTCTGGAACTCCTTGCGCGAAGACGCCCGCTTCCAGGGATTCTGGAAGAGCGTCTCGATACGCGTGTGCGAGAAGATCGCGGAGTGGGCCACCGCCGGGGCCGAACGGATCCGCCGCTCGACCGCGGGCGACCTCCCCACCGCTGACGCTCTCATGGCGCTCAGCGACACCAGCCTCGCCTACAGCACCGCGGCACGTGCGAGCACGGCACCAGCCCCGCAGCCGAAGGCGCAGGCCGAAGTTCAGCAGGCCGTCGAGGCGCAGCAGGTGAAGGCTGACGCTGGCGTTCAGCAGCCGCCCGCTCAGGCCCAGCCGGCACCGGCCGAGCCTCAGAAGACGCCGCAGGCCAAGCGCCCCGCTGGGCTGCGCCCGTACGCCTCGAAGGACGAGGCGGTGCAGGCCTCGATCGAGGTCGTGGCGAACTTCCGGACGTGGGTCGAGTCCCCCATGGGGCAAGAGCTGGTGGCCAGCAGGCACCCGCGCCTGATCGCGTTCAAGGACGCGTGGGAGAGTCTTCCGCCGGCGGAGCTGCCTACCGGCCCGGGCCCGGCCACGGTCCCGTACGGGGATGTCTCCAAGACGGCTCGGGCCCTGTGGCGGAAGGCGGCGGAGTCGGGCCGCTTTGCTGACGCGGACCTCAAGACGCTGCGGGCCATCGCTGACAGCGCGGGAGCTCACTCCAAGCGTCTGGCGAAGACGGCGACCGGCGGCGGGGCAGGGGCTGAGACCCCTTCCCGCCGTGCTGCTGTGACAACGCCCGGCGCTGCCCAGCAGGCCCCGCCGCGCCCGCGCGTGGCGGCCACCCCGCCGAATGCGGCGGCGCGGCCGCCACGAATGTCGGCGTAGCCACTACGCCGTCGCGCTGGCCTGAGACAAGGATGACCGCAGGCCAGCGCGACACGCGCGGACGTGGACGCTTGAGTCCCGTCTACAGTGACCGGCCGCGGCCGCCCGGCGGGTGCTGCGGTCCCTTCCTGCGAGGCGCCTGCACCCCCGGCGGGGGTACTGCCTGGGGCCGCCGGGGGTGCAGGACCTCTTGCAGCTGCTGCCGCACACCGTCCTCGGCCTGACGCTGCACCGCCGGCAGGCGGCCGCGCCGCTGGATCTCGGCAGCCGTCTGCTGCCGCCGGTGCCCCAGCCGATCCGCCCGCGCGGCCGCGGTGGAGGCCCGCCGCTCGGCGTACTGTCGGTCTTCCACCGCCGAGTTCCGCGCCCGGGCGATCAGCTCCCGTGGGGCCCCCTGGGCCTCCAGGCGTTGGACAACATCGAATCCCTCTTCCCGTCCCGGCGGGCGCGAGGCGCGCTGAGCGGCCTCCTCGCCGCGCTTGAGCCGGGCATGCAGCTTGGCCAGTTCCCGGTCCGGCAGCAGCTGCACCGGGACATCCGGCGTCAGCGGTTCGGACACCAGCGTCCGCAGGACCGTCAGCTCCCCCGCGTGCGCGGTCCGCAGGGCGCTGCGGGGATCAGGGTCGGCCATCACGGCGATGGACTCGGCGTCGACGGTCACGCGGTGCAGGACGGGACGGGAGGTGTCGTCGATCTCTGCGCGGTCGGCGAATGTGATGACGACCTCGCGGTGGCGCACCAGCCATCCGCGGGCCTCGTCCGCCGGCAGAGGCCGGGCGCGCCCGGCCTCGAGCGCCTGGACGGCGCCGGGCTCGGCCGTCCAGCGGCTGTCGGGCCCGCGCTCGTTGACGTAGAGCTCGTCAGCGGCCCGGTTGGTGATGGTGATCCGCCGCACCGCCGTGCTGGCCTCGGCCGCCGCGATTGTCTCCGGCATCATGCGAATGGCCAGGTCATGGGCGTTCGGAGGGGTCCAGCGGCCCGCCGCGAGGTACCGGTGAAGGCTGTCGAGCCGGCTGCGTTCTTCTGGAACGGCCAGCCCGATGACCTCCACGCCGTGGCCGGCCCGGGCGAACCGCTCCGCGGTGGCGACCGTCATCGGGGGATCACGGAAGATCCCCTCCAGCATGAGGCTGTAGCCGTTGTCCAGGGCGTGCTCGATGCTCATTCGGACCCATGCGCCGGAGGCCTGGCCGGTGGCGTTGGGGAACAGCAGGGGCTGCGTCTCCAGCAGCTCCTGGTAGCGGGGGTGGAACCTGCGTAGCTCATCCCCGGTCAGCGGTACTAACTGCCGGTCTGCGTGTCGCTGTTCCGCTGCGGCCATGGCCTGGCTCTTGCCCGCGGCAGGCTGGCCGCCGAGCAGCACCAGCACCGGATCACTCTGCGGGGTGTAGCCGGAGAAGACGAAGCTGCGGACCTCGGCCGCGAAGATGTCCGCCAGCTCGGCTTCGGAGAGGAAGAAGTCTTTCGCCTCAGCCACGGCCGGCCTTCAGCCCCGCCAGCTCTGCCCGCCATATGCGGATGTGCGAGATGAGCTGGCCGCGGTCGTGCGCGGGCACGGCGCGCTTGGCGTCGCGCAGGCCGATGACCTTCTGCCACAGCCGGGCGCGCTCTGCCTCGTCGGTCGCGGCCCGGTGCAGGCTGATGTACTGGGCGCTGAGCTGGGACTCGGCCTCGGCGAACTCCTCGTACACCATGGACGTCGGCGTGTTCTCGTACGGGTCGGACTGCTTACGGGAAGCACTCAAGGGACCATCTCCTGTGGTGAGTGGGTGTGATCAGGCGGTCTGGGCGCCGGGGTGGTGGGCCTGGTACCAGTCGAGGAAGGCAGCCACCGACCCGTCGAAGTCGGCGCGGATGACGGTGTGAAGGGCCCGCTGGTCGTGCCCCGGGCGCCACTGGGCCCGGGTCGGCTCCCCGCAGCCGCACCGGCACGGCAGGTTGTCGAACTCGTCGTCGTCGAAGTACGTGACCGCACTGCGGACCGCGTTCGGTGTCGGGTCGGGCTGACCGACGTAGCGGTCGTGGACCGGGTCTCCGGGCGGCAGAATGCGGCCGGCGAAGGCGCGCCGGCCCTGCTCGTCCTGCTCCCAGCGTTCGATGGCCACGGCCATGACCACCAGGCCGGTGTTGCGGCTCACCACAACAGCGAACTTCTCGTTCTCTGCGGCCTCGGCGAGAACCCACCAGCCGCGGGCGGCACTGAGCACTTCGAGCGGGCTCATCGTGGGGTCGTAGCCCCGCAGCTCGCGGGGGAGGAACGGGTGGTCGTCCGGCTCATAGAGACGGGCACCTGGGCGGATCCGAAGCATGGATTCTCACACCTTCCCTGGGGCGGGCCAGCCTCCACGATATCGAACGATCAGTCATCCTGCTACAGGGATTGATTGGTAAGGACCCGTGAACCCTTATGGGAATTGATGCAGAGCGGGGCGGGCCAGCGGCACCGGCTAGCAGCGCGGGCGTAAGCCCAACCAGCCAGAAGCCGGGCAGCCGAGGGGCCGTGACCGGCTCGGCTGCCCGGTCGTTGGAGAGGTGAGGATCGAGTCGCTGCCGGAGGGGAGGCTGCACTGGGCCGATCAGGGAACGGCAGCGGCGCGTCTCCCGTTCCTGTCGGGCGGCAGGCGCGCGGCATCGGCTACGCATGGCGGCATGACGCACCACGACGATCTCCAGTACGGTGCCGCGCTGGTCGAGCACCTACAGAAGCGATTCGGCTTCGAACGGGCCCACGACCTGCAGCCGAAGGGCCTCAACGCGGCCGAACCGCTGCTCAACCAGATGCGCGAACTGCTGGGCCGGGACTACGCGCCGTTCATGGCCTGTGCCGTCGAAGGGTTCCGCCGCTACCGGCAGGCCGGCGGCGCCGGACGCTCGCCCCTGCCCTACCTCTCCTACGTCCACGACCCGCTGGTGGCAGCGTTCAGCGCGAAGCTCGACGACGTGTTCACCTGGGCCTGCGCCCTCTTGCAGGCCCAACACACCATCCTGGGCACCAGGTTCGCGGACGAGGACATCGAGGCCTTCCTGAGCGCCGCCGCGGAGGCGGCACAGGACCTGTTGCCCCTGTGCGCCTAGCTGGTCGGCCCGGTGGTCTCGTCGTGCTTCCCGCCGTACAGCGGCACCTGCTCGAGCGGGTCGCGCGTACCGACGCCGTGGCGGCGGTCGTAGACGGTGTCCGCGGTGTGCGAGGCCGGTGCCCAGCGGCCGGCGACGTTGCGCTCGGCGAGCGGGACGCCGCGTTCGGCCAGGTCGGTGTTGGCGCCCGCACGCCAGGAGTGGCTGGTGACTTTCTTGCCGTCGATGTAGGGCACGCCGGCCTGTTCGGCGAGGAACTGCAGGCGTTCGTTGAGGGAGCCGGGCCGCATTCGGGTGCCGCGCGTGCGGTCGGCGGGGTACTTCACCAGGTTGCCGCCGCGGGTGAGCGCACGGAAGAGCGGGTCGTCGCCGCCGGCGGCGACGAAGCCCTCGAGCACGGCGAGCCAGGCGCGGGCGCGGCGCACCAGCTTCAGGTCTGCCCGGTCCTGGATGAACCGGCCGGAGCCCTGCCCGGCCTGGTCGGTCTTGGACACCGCGGTGGTGACGTGCAGGCCGGTGTCGTAGACCTTGACCCGCTTGATGAGCTGGTCGGCGAGTTCCATCTCGCGGTGCAGGTTGGAGTAGGCGAGGGCGGCCAGGAGGGCATCCCGTTTGCCGATGTTCGTGGACTCGTCGATCGCGTCGATGATGCGCAGGTTGTACTCCAGGGTGACCGCGGCGGACCGGTCAACGGTGCCGCCGGCCTGCACCCACGTCTTCTTCCAGGCCCGGATGCGGCCCTTGACGCGGGACGGGTCGGGCCGCAGGTCGACGGGCTGCCAGTTGTAGATCCGGGACATGTACTGCCCCACCGAGTCCGGTTTGTACACGCCTGCCTTGCCCTCGCGGATCAGGTGCAGCCCGTAGGCGGTGTAGGTGGCGGTGGTGCACGGATAGGCCAGCCGCGGCGGGTCCTGCGCCGCGCACCACGCCTCGAACGCCCGGACCGTGGAGTCGCGGTTGATGCGGGTGTTCTCCGCGAGGTCCTCCTCCTCCAGGTCCGCCAGGTCCTCCTCGGACAGCCGGAAGTCCGCGTCCGTCCACGGCGGCCGTGCCCCGGCGAGCGGCGGCAGCTGGCCGGGGCCGAGCATGGTGTGCTGGGTGATGAGGTATCGGGGCCCGGCCGCCGCAGGGGCCGGGCCGGACTGGGTCGGTAGGGTGGGCAACTCGGGGCCGGTGGGGACGAGTTCGGCGTCAAGGATCTCGGTGGAGCTGCCGGCGGCGGGCGCCGGGCGGAGCTCGTCGTCCGGCGCGGGAACTGGGAGGGCGGCCGTCATGCCCCCTCCTCCTCGTGGTCGGGGTGGCTGGTCTCGAGGTGCTGTCGGGCGGCCTGCTTGGCGTCCTGTTCTGTCCGGCCCGCGCCGTAGGCGTCGTCGCAGGCGGTGCACCACCAGGCCCAGGGCCACTTGCGGACCCGGCGGCGCTGTCGCTCACTGTCGCCGAAGCGGACCCGGTTCGGTTCCACGCGCACGGGGCCGATGGCCTGCGGTTGCGGCGCGGGCTTTCGGAGCGCGGCAGCGAGGACGGGGACGGTGTCCATCATCAGCTGGTGCAGACTGCGGTCCGCGGCGCCGTCCGGAACAGACCGCGCAAGCGGCTCATTCGGTGCGAAGTTGCCCATCATCCCCACCCCATCGTGATCATGTCCATGTCGCCCCGGAGTTGGCGGCTATTCCTCATAGAATACCCGGCTACCCATCAGTAGCCGGTGCGAGGCACGATTCTGAGGCGCCGCCAGGGGGCCGGAGACGCCAGGCGGCCCGCTGGCGGCCTCTCGTGGGCACCCGGACCCGATCACACCGGCCCTCGCGCGTTCGGCCGCGAGAGGGTCCGTTCTGCGGGTCGCTTTTCTGGCGATCCAAGGAAAATTTACCCTTTGGCCGGATTGCCGGAGCCCGGTGGCAGCTCTCGCAACACCAGGGTGCGCGACATCGCCGGCGCCGCGCGCCGCGCGAGTTCCCGCCGCTTGCCCGGCGCGTCCTCCGCCCGCAGTGCCACCCCGAGCAGCTCCAGCCACCGCGCCTCGGCCGCCCGGGCGGCCAGCACCCCGGCCACCGCCTCCTCCACGCTCGGCGGGTGGTCCACCCCTAGACCAGCCGCCCACGGCCCCGTCTCTGACGGGCCCTGGTCCACGTGTGGACCACCCGGGTCGGCACCCGCTCCTGACATCGGCTGGTCTACGGCTGGACCAACGTCTTCGGGGGCGCCGCGACCGGGCGGGTCGTACTCCTTGTGGGAGCCGTAACGGAACGGCCGCTCGCCGGTGAGGAGTTCCTCGTGCGCGCCGACGAGCTTGCGCAGCCGGGTCGCGTACCAGTCGGTGTGGAGGTCCTCCACCTCCCAGTGCCGGGCCCGCGGCCACCTATCGGCCTCGAACGCGGCCATCATCGCCGCGTACAGCGGATGCCCCCACTGCCGCGGCTGCTTCCCGCAGTCCTGCTCGCACACCGCGCACATCACCGGCCACGGGTCCGCGAGCACCCCCTGCGGGAAGTCGTCCGCATGCACCGAGACGGCCAGCACCCCGGCCCCCGGGCGCGCCGCGTCGACCAGGACCTGCATGGACGGGCCGGGCAGCCACGTCTGCACCAGCGTGCTCCCGCACTTCGAGCAGTACGGCACCGAGAGGTCCAGGCCCCGCCGGCGGCGCACCCTGGCGCCCTCGCTCGCCCGCCGTACCGCCGGCTTCTTCTTCCTCCGGGCGCGCCCGCGCCCAACTCCCTTGGCCATCGCCATCATTCAACACCACCACCACGAGCCTTCACCGCCGTGGACCGGCAGAGGGCGGTCCACGGGTACCGCTTATGGTGAGGCGTCTATCGGTCCGCCCTGGGCGGTGGTCTGGTCGGCTGGCGTCCGTACGGCGAGCGGGAGCGGGGGCGGGACATCGTGCGCCCCCCGATGCGCCCTTCAGTCGATCGAGGGGCCTGGGCACACTCTGGGAAGGACCCTCTGCGCAGAAGGGGAGGCCACGATGCCTCCACCATCGCCCGAGCCCCCACGCCCCAAGCCGCCACGCCTCAAAGGGCCCGAGCCGTCAGGCCCTTCGTTCAGGGCACCGTCGCCGCAGCCGGTGTCTCGCGAGGTTCCGAAGCGGCAAGTCCGCGACCGGGACAGTGAGCGAGTGCACGCGGAAGATAGGACAGGCGAGCCACCGGCCCGCGGGACAACACCGCCTGAGGCTCCCAGGCTGCGCACAGGCCCCCGGGGCTATGTACAGGCGCGGGCCGATGCCCGGATGGCCCGCGAGCAGGAGGCACAGGCCGAAGCCAGGGCGGTCCGCCAGGAGGAAGCGGCCTTCTGGCACCGGGAACTGGGGGCCGGGCTCGGGGACCGGCTGTGGGCCGATCCGCCACCCTCGCGTCCTCGTCCCCAGCCTCCGGCACGGCCACCCAGCGCAGTGTTCACCCGGTCCAAGCACCTCTCCAACCACACCCTGGTCTTCAACGGGCCCGTCATCGGCTCCCAGTTCGCCGTCGGCAGCCGGAACGTCGGGCAATGGCAAGGGCGAGAATTGCCCCGCATCGCGTTGCCCACCACCGGCCTCGCACCCACGGTGCGTACTCAGATCAAGGCCATCAGGAAGGTCCGGCACCAGACCGACCGGCTGGATCTTCCCCCGGCCACGGTGCGCACGGTGCGCAGGGCGGCTGCAGACGTGCAGGCCCAGCTGACGCAACCGCTTCCGGACGCGTACCTGGTGTGGAAGGGCCTGGTCCGCATCATGGACGAACTGGCGGCCGCAGCAGCGTCCCGACCGGAAGCCGAGCGCCTGCGCGATGCGCTCCGCTCCGCCTTCCCCGCGTACCTGACCGACAGGGGGCCTGACGAGACATGACGGGCAACAGCGGCGGGCCGGTGTTCCACGGCCCCGTGCACGACAGCCAGCTCGCCTGGAACAACCGCAGCGTCACACAGGCCCTGCACACCGCCGCAGGCCCCGATGTGCAGGGCCTTGCGGAAGCCACCCGGCTGATCCGGACCGGAATCGGCCAGCTGGCCCTGGCCCCTGACCGTGAGGCAGAGGTACTCCGGGCCGTGGACAGCCTCGACAGCGAGATCCAGGACAACGCGCCCCGCGACATCGGGAGGCTGCGGATCCTGGCCGACCGCCTGACCTCCGCCCTTCTCGGGGCAGCGGCCGCCAGCGTGACCGCCGGTGCCGCCGAGTGGGCAAGCTCCCTGGTGGCGACCCTCCACCAGGCATTGCCCTGACCACACGCTGGCCCAGTGTCGCCCCGCACTCCAAAGTGCTGGCCGGCTACCTCGAAGTCGTGGACCAGTGGGAGGACTGTCAGTCGCCGGTGATGGTGCGGCGGGGCTTGGCGGTGACGATCCGCAGCCAGCGGCCCGCTCCGTCGGTGACAGCCGCGCTCCGGCTGGGCCTGCGGTCGCCGCGCAGGCCGTGGACCACGCTGCGCCAGCCGTTGCGGCCGGAGCGGGATGCGCCGCCGTAGGTCGGCTCCACGCAGTAGAGCACCGTCCCGTCCTGGTCGACAACGTTCCAGGTGTGGTTGTCGCGGTGCTCGGGGTGCTTGATGATCTGGGCCGTACTCAGGACTTCCTTGGCCTGAGAGGCCGTCAGCCGCTTGAAGGACCCGGGGGACCTGCGCCTCGCAGGGGGCTGCCTACTCGGTTGGCCCGCCGCGGTGGGGACGTTCCCGGGACTGCCGCAATCCTCACGTGATGATCTGGCAGAGCGTACGGGCGAAGATGCGTCCTCAGCCGAAACCTCACGTGATGATTGCTCGGCGGTCGCCATGGCCGCCGGGCGGGCTACAGCTCGTGCGGCGGCCTGGCGGGCGCGGGCTGTGAGTACGGCGGACAGGCGGGCCAGCGTCTGAAGATCGGTGCGGTCCGCGGCCCTGCCCGCGTCCAGGGCTGCGGCGGCCCTGGACGCAGCGTTGGCCAGCTGAGCGGCCAGGGTGAGGCCGCTGGTCCCGACGTACTCGGCGGCCCACTGCACGTCCTCCGCCGCGCTGGCGATACGGGCGGCGCTCGCTTGGCGGGCGCGGTACGCCTTGCCCTGGCAGGCGCGGGAGCAGTACCGGCGCGGCCTCGGGCCGCGCCGCGCAGGCAATGCTCCGCCGCACACGTCGCATGTCGGCATAGCCCCTCCGATCGTCACGTGAGGTTTGTGGATGACGGTACCGCGGTCTTGCGCAAACGTCACGTGATGATTGCGCGGGGACCAGCGCCCGACCAGCCGCTTGACCATCTGCGCCGCTGCCATCGAGCCCACGCCGTAGAGCGCGGACACCGCACCGGCCAGTGTCACCGAGGC
>NZ_JBFBBD010000016.1:0-111956 GCF_040689515.1 Streptomyces sp. NPDC051173 | reverse complement strand
CGATGGACCGCTCGATCTTCCAGCGGTGCCGGCCGAGCCGTTCGCCGGACTCGATGCCCGGTCGGGCGATGCGCGGGACGAGTCCCCGTTCGCGCGGCCAGGAGAGGTGTTCGGCGGAGAAGTACGTGTCTTGTCGGCGCGGAGTTTGACTGGTCGGCGACGGCGGGGCCCGCGCCGGGAGCGGATGGCGGGTATGCCGCGGACCAACGGTTTGAGGGCGAGGCTGTCGTGCATGTTCGCGCCGGACACGGCGACGGCGAGCGGGATGCCCTGGGCTTCGGACAGCACGTGCAGCTTGCTGCCCTTCTTGCCGCGATCGACCGGGTTCGGCCCGGTCAGCGAGCCCCCCTTTTCGCTCGCACTGACGCGGCATCCACGATCGCCGAACTCCAGTCGAGCCCGCCACGGGAGCCGAGTTCGTCCAGGACCGCCCGGTGCAGGCGTCGCCACAGTCCGGCCCGGGTCCACGCGGCGAACCGGCGATGTGCCGTTGCGGGTGACACCCCGAACGTTTCAGGCAGGTGCCGCCAGGCGCATCCGCTGGTCAGCACGTACACCACCGCCGTGAACACGGCCCGTTCGTCCAACGGCGCGGTCCCGCCGCCCTGCGGACGGGAGTTGAATGAGGGCAGCAACGGCGCGACCAGATCCCACAGTCCGTCAGGAACCAGCCGCTGCGACAGATCAGCTCTCACGAAGAGACATCATGCCGCAGACACACCATCACCACGTGAGACAGCCTCTAAGGAATGCATCGAGAATCCCGCTCTGGGTAGATGTGCTGTTGCCGTCGCCATGGTCCTCCCCGAAGGGAGGATTCTGAAGGCAGAAAAGCTTTCCGTCGAGGTGGTCGAAGCTGCAGCTCGAGAGTCGCGGGTCGCGAAAGCGGCGAAGGGCCCCTGGACTTCTTACCGGAAATTCGATGGCGATGGCCATCCGGTGGATGGAACTCGGTTGCCGACTAGCGAAGCTATTGACGCGGCGGAGAAGTGGGTTGGCCCCGGCTATTCTGAGCCCGTGAAAGGTAGTGGGCGGTACGTTTCGAAGGACGGCACGCGCGTTGCTAGGATGGGTGAAGGGGATATCACAGGACAACATGGTGGTGGCCCACACATGAACTTTGAGCGATTGGAGCCTAACCCGAAGAAGCCTGGGAAATCGATAGCTGTCGAGAATCGACAATCTATCTCGAATAGGCGCGCATATGGGGAGTCGTTGAATAAGATCTCAGCGGCTCCCCGCTGAGTTGTCACCACAGGAAGCGGAAGTAGCGATGGATTGTGTGATCGATGTTCCAGAATACCGGACTGGCGAAGGGCTGCGTTTCGCCTGGGATGATGATTTTGAAATTCAGTTGACGGTCAGCTCGACGGATGTTGTCATCAAGGCGAATCGCGCCGGATTGACCTCTCTGGCGCGTCATCTATTGACCCTTGCTCAGGAAGGTGTTCGCGAAGGTTCTCATGTTCACCTAACGGCGGAGCAAGAGATCGAATCTGACCACGACCTCATTCTTGAACGGATGGAGGAGGGCTAGATTCCTCCGTCCGGGCCTGGGTTCCCCAGCAGGCTGGCCAGTCTGCTGGACAGGCCCGTCGTTCGCCATGCCTGGTGATAGAGGGCAACCTCAGCATGAGGCCTGAGTGAGGGGCTCGCTGGAGAATGGCGAGCCCATCGTTCTTCCGGGTTCCGGAGGCATATGGCGTTCACGGTTATGGTGAAAACAAACAGTTCCTGGGCCTGAGGTAACCCGGGGCCGTACCGATTTTACGGAATGGCCTTGACGTGGGAGATGAGAGCTGCCCACGAGGCGTGCTCGAAGACGAGGGCCGGGCCGTTGGCGTCCTTGCTGTCGCGTACAGGGACGACGTCGGCCAGGCCCTCGCCTATCTCTATGCAGTCCCCGCCATTGGTGCTGTAGCTGCTCTTCCGCCATGTAATGGACAGTTGGCTTGCTATCACGGGCCTAGCTCCTTCAGGTGTTCGTGGATCAAGTCGGCTGATTCCTTGGGTGATAGGGCGATCGCCCGGAGGAGATCGTAGGCATGTGCGCCGTCGGCGACTTCGCGGGGTTCCAGGGCCAATCGGCCCTGGGAGAAGCCGTCCACGAACAGCACGTCCTCACCCTCGTCGAAGCTGAGGAGGGTGAACGGTCCCGCGACACCTGGGTGCGCGGCCACCTGGCGTGGGATGACCTGGATGACGTTGCGCGGGTCCGTGCCGGCTTCCAGGAGATGTTGGAACTGAGCACGCATCACGTCCGGGCCCCCTATGGGACGGAGCAAGACGTGCTCGTCGAGCACGAACCAGCATGAAGGTGGGACCGGGCGCTCGAAGACCGATTTCCGGGACATGCGGGCGGCGACAAGGTCTTCGAGGTTGATCGCGCGTACGGCCTCCAGCATTGCCCGCGCGTACTCCTCGGTCTGGAGAAGTCCGGGAAGGATCTGCGCCTGGAAGGACCTGATGGACTTGGCGTCGCCTTCCAACTCGACATACGGCAGGAACCACGACGGATACGCGAACGTGAGCATGAGCGGATGCAGTCTCCCGAAGTGCCCGCCGGTCTTCAACGCCAGATCCAGATCGCGGGCGAGGTCCCTCGACGGGACGCGCTTCGCCGCCTCGACCTTGCTGATCATCGACTGCGTGGTGTGCGCCTTCTCGGCCAGTGCCTCCTGGGACATGCCCGCCTCTCCTCGGAGGCGGGAGGTCTCGGAGCCGAAGAAGGCGAGGAGCGAGCGCGTCGGGTCCGGTGCCGGGCCGGTCTCTTCGGCCATGTGTTTGACCCTTTCCATGACGGTGCGGGTGTCATGGGTTCTGATCTAGCCACCGTAAGTGATGTGACGCAACTCTCGGATCACAACAGGGAGTTGCCCGCTCCGCATGAGCGGCACACGGAGGTTCGAACGGATGACGAACATGACGCCATGGGGAACGGGCTACCGCTCCGGAGCGCTGGTGGTCGACAAGGAGACCGGCGAAGTCGGCGTGACGCAAGGGGCGGCGGGGCGGATCTACACCGTCAAGTCGTTGCGGGACGGGTCCTTGTGGACGGCGCACTCGACCCGTCTGCGCATCGCCACGACCGAGGAGCGCGCGAAGCTCGGGATCGGCCCCCGGAGCGTGAACTGATGGCTGTCGTCTCCCTGCCGCACACCTCCGGTCCCGGCGTCGTGGTCGGCGGCGCAGCCGACCGGTGCCCCACCTGCGTCGGTTTGAGAAACGCCCGGCACTGGGCATGGGCGACCGCCGATCACTCGGCGGCAGCCCACGCGGCGCGCGCGTTCCAGTGGCACTGGGGGCAGGCGCATGATGGCCGGTAGCAGTCACCGGTCCGGCGACGGACACCGTCCCATCTCCCCCCGCGCCACCCCCAGTTCCTCCCGCGCCCGCTGCCGCGTGGCCGCGCTCGCCGCGGACTGGTGTTCAAGAAAGGCCGCCACAAACCCCGCCCGCCACGCCGGCGGATACCGCTTCTCCGTCAGGAACGGGAGGTCGTTGGCGACCATGCTGCGGGCCACCAGCAGCGGGACGTCGCTGTGCAGGGGGCGGAACGCGGGGTTGCGCAGGCCCGGGCCCGGGTGGTCGGGGAAGAATTCGCCCAGCATCATGCCGTCCGCGACGAACTCCGGCTTGAGGCGGTCGTGGACGCGGATCACGATCTCCTTCGGCAGGCCCGGCAGCACCAGGATGATCGTCTTGTCGATGGTGTGCGGACCGGTGCGCGGTTCCATCGCCAGCCAGTGCGCCTTGAGCGCGGCCGTGGCCGCCAGCAGGGTCGGCTCATCGGTCGCGGGCGGGTCTGCGAGGGCGAAGCGCAGCAGGTCCAGCCGTAGGGACAGCGGGACGAAAGGGCAGACGGCCCCGCGGCGCCCGAGGTCCGGGTGCGGGCGGGCGACGTGGCCCGAGACCCAGTCGGCCACGGGCCGGAGCCGGTCGTGGGCGGCCGCCTCCTGTTGGTCGTACAGCCGTAGGGGTGCGGGAGCGAGAGGGGCGTCGTACGCGTACCGGTGGCTCATGGTGCGGTTCCCCCGTTGTGTCGTGGTGCCTCTGAAGACAGAAACGGGCCGGAGTCGTGGCGCGGTTGAGCAGGAGGGCGAAAGTCGCACGGGCGTGCCGGTGGCGCGCCCTTATCCGTGACCACGGCGGCTACGCCACCAGCGCGGACCCGAACTCGACGAGCAGTAAGGCGGAGGCCGCCAGCAGCAGTACGCCGGAGCCGCCCAGCAGCAGCCGGTAGCCGCGGGTCCCGATGCGGTGGCGGGCGCGGGCCACGATCAGGGCGAGCGCCGCCTTGCTGCCGACGAGCAGCCCGTAGAAGCCGAGGAGGAAGCCGCCCGCGCCCGGTGGGCTGTCCCGCCACGCGGCCACCAGCAGTGGCGCCCCGGTCGTCAGCCAGAACACCCAGGGGTGCGGGCTCAGCAGATTGACCAGGACCCCCTGCCACAGTGTCCGCCGTCCCTCGGCGCGGGCCGCGGCGGCCTCCCGCGCGGCCGGGATCTCGGCCGCGCGGGACTCGCGCAGCGTCGTCGCGCCCAGCCAGGCGAGGAAGAGGCCGCCGACCACGCCGCCGGCGGAGATCGCCCGGCCCGGCAGCACGGCCAGCACGGTCACCGAGAGGACGATCACCGGCAGGTCGGTGATCAGTGGCACCGCCGCCACCCGCAGGCCCACGCCCAGCCCGCCGCGCAGCGTCCCGGACAGCACCAGGGCGAGCAGCGGGCCCGGACTGATGCCCGCGCTGAAGCCCAGCGCGACCCCCAGAGCCAGCTCTTCCATGAACTCGCCTTCCCCTCGGTAGGCCAGGACAGGAGCACATGCGAAATCAGGGCATATTCACTGACATCTACGTTGTCATCTGTATCGCACAAGACGCGAGTCGTCGGCGCGGAGTTGACGGCCCGGTCACCCGTACCGGTAAGAGAGGAGCCGGGTTCCGTTGGCTCCCGAGCAATGTCAGGACAACCTGACCTCCGAACTTCCCGTCATCCGGTCGCCCGGTTACGCTCCCTTCGTGGCGACCCATCGATCCCTCCAGTTCAGCCTGGACCGCAGCAGCCCCGTACCGCTCTACTACCAGCTGTCGCAGCAGCTCGAAGCGGCCATCGAGCAGGGCGCGCTCGCCCCCGGCAGCCTCCTGGGCAACGAGATCGACCTCGCCGGCAGGCTGGGCCTCTCCCGGCCCACCGTCCGGCAGGCCATCCAGTCGCTGGTGGACAAGGGCCTGCTCGTACGGCGCAGGGGCGTCGGTACGCAGGTGCTGCACAGCCAGGTCAAGCGCCCGCTGGAGCTCAGCAGCCTCTACGACGACCTGGAGGCCGCCGGGCAGCAGCCCGCCACGCGTGTGCTGCGCCATCTGGTCGAGCCGGCCACGGCGCGGGTGGCCGCGGCCCTCGGGGTCGCGGAGGGCGCCGAGGTCGTCCTGATCGAGCGGCTGCGCCTCGCGCACGGCGAGCCCATGGCCCACCTGCGCAACCACCTGCCCGTGGGCCTGCTCGACCTCGACGGCGGGAAGCTGGCCGAAACCGGCCTCTACCGCCTGATCCGCGCGGCGGGCATCACCCTGCACAGCGCCCGGCAGACGGTCGGCGCCCGCGCGGCGACCGCCGAGGAGGGGGAGCGGCTCGCCGAGCCGGAAGGCGCGCCGCTGCTGACCATGGAACGGACGACGTACGACGACACCGGGCGCTCGGTGGAATTCGGCTCGCACATCTACCGGGCGTCGCGCTACTCCTTCGACTTCCAGCTGCTGGTGCGCCCTTAGGCAGTGGCCTGGCGAGGCTTGCATCGGTCCGTCGCTCGCCCTGCTGTGGGAAAGCGCCCTGCGGGCGCGTCCTCAAACGCCGGACGGGCTTGACCGGGGCACCCCACAGGACGGCGTAAGCCCTTACGGTGCTCGAGAGCGCCGCCTGCGGTGCCCCGTCGCGGGATCTGCCGGGCACGGCGTAGCGTGCTGGGCAGGTCAGTCCGTCAGAATGTTCGGACAAAGTATTGACGGAGTGTGGCGTCCGCCACTAGAACTCACCCACGGGCGGCAGCCCCGCACGGTCCCGCCGAAACCCCGGCGGACGGCGGTGACGGATGGTGACGGATACTTGGGCGGTTGGGCCCGCAGGACGGGGTCCGGCCGCACCGTGAAAGACAGTGAGAAGGGCATCTCCTCGTGGCAAGGGTTCGGACAGGCGTACGTGCGGTGAGCGCCGTGCTGGCAGCGGTGCTCGGCGCCACCTTGGCGGGGTGCAGCAGTACGGGCGGAAAGCGTGCCGAGGAGCGGGCCGCGAAGGCGTCCCAGGGGCGCGCCAACGTCGACACGCCCCGCTGGACCTTCGCGATGGTCACCCACTCGGGCGATGGCGACACCTTCTGGGACATCGTCCAGAGCGGTGCCAAGCAGGCGGCGGCCAAGGACAACATCAAGTTCCTCTACGCGCACGATGTGGAGGGGAACAAGCAGGCCCAGAACGTCCAGGCCATGATCGACCAGAAGGTCGACGGCCTGATCGTCACCCTCGCCAAGCCCGACGCGATGAAGGACGTGGTCGCCAAGGCGGTGAAGGCCGGCATCCCGGTGATCACCGTGAACTCGGGCTCCGAGCAGTCCAAGGACTTCGGGGCGCTCACCCACGTCGGCCAGGACGAGACCGTCGCGGGCGAGGCCGTCGGTGACGAGCTCAACAAGCGCGGCAGGAAGAAGGCGGTCTGCGTCCTGCACGAGCAGGGCAACGTCGGCCACGAGCAGCGCTGCGCGGGCGTGAAGAAGTCCTTCAAGGGCGAGGTGCGGAACCTCTACGTCGAGGGCACGAACATGCCCAACGTGCAGTCCTCCATCGAGGCCAAGCTCCAGTCCGACAAGGACATCGACGCCGTCGTCACGCTCGGTGCGCCCTTCGCGCCCACCGCCGTCAAGGCCGCCCAGCAGGCCGGCAGCAAGGCGGAGGTCGACACCTTCGACCTCAACGCCCAGGTCGCCAAGGACCTCCAGAGCGGCGCGCTCGGCTTCGCCGTCGACCAGGACCCGTACCTCCAGGGCTACGAGGCCGTGGACCTGCTCTGGCTCTACAAGTACAACCGCGACATGCTCGGCGGTGGCCGCCCGGTCCTCACCGGCCCGCAGATCATCACCAAGGACGACGCGAAGACCCTGGCCGAGTTCGCGAAGCGGGGCACCCGATGAGTACAGCCACCACCGAGCGGGCCGACGAACGGCTGGTGCGCCAGAGCTGCCTGCGCCGCATGATGGGCCGCCCCGAGCTCGGCTCGGTCGTCGGCGCGGCCGCGGTCTTCCTCTTCTTCTCGTTCGTCGCCGACAGCTTCCTCCAGCCGTCCAGCCTGTCCACCGTGCTGTACGCGTCCTCGACGATCGGGATCATGGCGGTGCCGGTGGCGCTGCTGATGATCGGCGGCGAGTTCGACCTGTCGACCGGTGTGATGGTGACCAGCTCCGCGCTGGTCTCCTCGATGTTCAGCTATCAGATGACGGCCAACGTCTGGGTCGGTATCGGGGTGTCCCTGCTGGCCACCCTGGGCATCGGCTTCTTCAACGGCTTCATGCTGACCCGCACCAAGCTGCCCAGCTTCATCATCACGCTCGGCACCTTCCTGATGCTCACGGGCCTCAATCTGGGCTTCACCAAGCTCATCAGCGGCACCGTCTCCACCAAGACCATCGGCGACATGGAGGGCTTCGGGTCCGCCCGCGCGGTCTTCGCCTCCCACCTGTCGATCGGTGACGTGGACCTCCAGGTCACCGTCCTGTGGTGGCTCGGCCTGGTGGCCCTGGCCACCTGGGTGCTGCTGCGCACCCGCGTCGGCAACTGGATCTTCGCCGTCGGCGGCGGCTCCGACGCGGCCCGCGCGGTCGGTGTCCCCGTGAACAAGACCAAGATCGGCCTGTACATGGCCGTCGCCTTCTGCGCCTGGATCTCCGGCCAGCACCTGCTGATGTCGTACGACGTGGTGCAGTCCGGCGAGGGCGTCGGCAACGAGTTCCTGTACATCATCGCGGCCGTCATCGGCGGCTGTCTGATGACCGGCGGCTACGGCTCGGCCATCGGGTCCGCGGTCGGCGCGTTCATCTTCGGCATGACCAGCAAGGGCATCGTCTACGCCCAGTGGAACCCGGACTGGTTCAAGTTCTTCCTGGGCGCCATGCTGCTGCTGGCGACGCTGCTGAACGCGTGGGTCCGTAAGCGTGCGGAGGCGAGCAAGTGACCGCTCTGGTGGAGCTGACGGACGTCAGCAAGTTCTACGGGAACATCCGCGCCCTCGAAGGGGTCTCCCTGGAGGTCCACGCGGGCGAGATCACCTGCGTCCTCGGTGACAACGGCGCGGGCAAGTCCACCCTCATCAAGATCATCGCCGGGCTGCACCAGCACGACGCCGGCACCTTCGCGATCGACGGCGAGGAGACCCGCCTGGGCTCGCCCCGCGAGGCCCTGGACCGCGGCATCGCGACCGTCTACCAGGACCTCGCCGTCGTCCCGCTGATGCCGGTCTGGCGGAACTTCTTCCTCGGCTCCGAACCGACGAAGGGCGCCGGCCCCTTCAAGCGGCTCGACGTCGCCAAGATGCGCGAGACCACCCGGGCCGAGCTGCTGCGCATGGGCATCGACCTGCGCGACGTCGACCAGCCCATCGGCACGCTCTCCGGCGGTGAGCGGCAGTGCGTCGCCATCGCGCGGGCCGTCTACTTCGGGGCGAAGGTCCTGGTCCTGGACGAGCCGACCGCCGCGCTCGGCGTCAAGCAGTCGGGCGTCGTGCTGAAGTACGTGGCCGCGGCGCGCGACGCCGGGCTCGGCGTGGTGCTCATCACGCACAACCCGCACCACGCGTATCTGGTCGGTGACCGGTTCGTCCTGCTCAAGCGCGGGGCGATGGCCGGCAGCCACGCGAAGTCGGAGATCGCCCTGGACGAGCTGACCCGCCAGATGGCGGGCGGCAGCGAGCTCGACCAGCTCAGCCACGAGCTGGAGAGGGCCGCCTCGGGCGAGGCGTGACCCCGGGCCCGGGGCGCGGCCCCCGGCTCCGGCCGTGCTCCCCGCGATGCGGTGCCGAGCGGCTCAGTGAGGCACAATCGCACCGACCGTATCCGTGAGGCCCCGCCTCCAGACCAGCGCAGGGACACCGACTCGTGCGAGCACGCCCCCGTACCGCCAGGCCTCACGCAGTGGAGGCACGATGAGCATGTACCGCGAGCTCCACCGGGGTGCGGCGAGAGCGACCGTGCTCCGTACGGTGGGCACCCGCGAGCGCCGCTCGCACCTGACCGCCCCGCGCGTCCCCACGGTCGGCATCGACATCGGCGGCACCAAGGTGATGGCGGGCGTCGTCGACGCCGACGGCACCATCCTGGAGAAGATCCGCACCGAGACGCCGGACAAGTCCAAGAGCCCCAAGGTCGTCGAGGACACCATCACCGAGCTGGTCCTGGACCTCTCCGACCGGCACGACGTGCACGCCGTGGGCATCGGCGCGGCCGGCTGGGTCGACGCCGACCGCAACCGCGTGCTCTTCGCCCCGCACCTGTCCTGGCGCAACGAGCCGCTGCGCGACCGCCTCGCCGGCCGCCTCGCAGTCCCCGTCATGGTCGACAACGACGCCAACACCGCCGCCTGGGCGGAGTGGCGCTTCGGCGCGGGCCGGGGCGAGGACCACCTGGTGATGATCACCCTCGGCACCGGCATCGGCGGCGCCATCCTGGAGGACGGCCAGGTCAAGCGCGGCAAGTACGGGGTCGCCGGCGAATTCGGGCACATGCAGGTCGTGCCCGGCGGCCACCGCTGCCCGTGCGGCAACCGCGGCTGCTGGGAGCAGTACAGCTCCGGCAACGCCCTCGTCCGCGAGGCCCGTGAGCTGGCCGCCGCCGAGTCCCCGGTCGCGTACGGCATCATCGACCGCGTCGGCGGCAACATCCACGAGATCACCGGACCGCTCATCACCGAGCTGGCCCGCTCCGGCGACGCCATGTGCGTCGAGCTGCTCCAGGACATCGGCCAGTGGCTGGGCGTGGGCATCGCCAACCTCGCCGCCGCCCTCGACCCGTCCTGCTTCGTCATCGGCGGTGGCGTCAGCGCCGCCGACGACCTGCTCATCGGCCCCGCCCGGGACGCCTTCCGCCGCCACCTGACCGGCCGCGGCTACCGCCCCGAGGCGCGCATCGTCAAGGCGCAGCTGGGCCCCGAGGCCGGCATGGTCGGCGCCGCGGACCTGGCCCGGCTCGTCGCCCGCCGCTTCCGCCGCGCCAACCGGCGCCGCGTCGAGCGCTACGAACGCTACGCACAGGCGGGCCGCGGGTGACGGCCACCATGGAACTCACCGAGCGCACCGCGCAGCCGCAGGAGCCGGGCACGGGCCGCCCCCGGCGCCGCTGGCTCAAGGCCGTGATCGTCTTCCTGCTGATCACGATCCCCGCGGGCTACCTCTACATCTCCGCGATGCAGAGCCGCGGCGGCAGCGACTCGAAGAAGGAGCAGGCCGCGGCGACCGGCCTGGAGGAGGGCTGGCCGTCCCAGCTCCAGCGCCGCATCTACGAGGTGACGGTGCCGCCGTACGCCGAGAACGTGGCCAGCTTCGAGACCAACTCGTGGAAGTCCAGCTCGCTCTTCCTCCAGTTCACCACCACCCGCGCCAAGTTCGCGAAGTGGCTGACCGACGTCGGCACGAGCGCCTCCGCGCTCAAGGACGGCGACGTCACCATCGACGACGACCAGGCGGCACAGGTCGGCTGGAAGTTCGGCTCCGGGCACCGCTGGGCGGGCACGGTCAGGGAACAGGACAAGCCCAAGCCGTCGCTCGCCATCACGGCGAATCTGGACAACCCGGACTACCCCCAGGTCTTCGTCGTCTCGACGACCACTCCTTGAGCCCAGGGGCCCGCCCCGGCGGACAGCGTGGGGGCGAGTTCCGGCCGGAGAGAGCGAATCGCGTGTTGCGGACGCGGCGTTTGTTCCATGCTGCCGAACATCCTCGTCGGATCCCGGACGCGGCCCTTGGAAGAACTGGAGTTCGCCGATGCGTCCGCACGCGTGCGCCCTGTTCGCCCTCGCTCTCCTCCTGGCCGTGGCCACCGCCTGCGTTCAGCCGACGGCTGCCGCCCCGCCCCGGCGGACGGCCTCCGCCGGCGACGGCTACGACGACGTGCTCGATCTACGGGGCACCCCGACGGCGGCGCTGCCCGGACGCGAGAAGGACAACAACCCGATCAACGTCTTCGCCGACCGAGGGGCCTGGCATGCCTACGCCCTCCCGGCCGCGGGCACCCCGGGCGGCTCCGGCGGGTTCACCGGCCCCCTCTACATCGCGCAGGAGTACCCCTGGTGGTTGAGCGCCTCCTTCAGCCGCATCCGGCTGAGCGAGGACGGCCGCCCGCTCGACCTCGCCGGCGGCGGACCGCCGCGCTTCACCTCCCGGCCCGGGTCCCTGGCCCAGGCCTACGACCTCGGCGACGGCCTCCGGCTCACCCTTGAGCTTCGGTACGCCACGCACCGCACCGCGCTGATAGGGGCCGCTGTGCGCAACACTGGCCGCATCCTGCGCACCCTCGGCGCCGACTGGGCCGGAAGCCTGCTGCGGCCCGCCGAGGCACCCATGAGGCAGGCGCCCTCGCTGGCAGTCGCGCCCGAGGGCGTCGCCGTCGACTTCGCCAAGGTGCGTGCGCCGGACGATTTCCTCACCGACGGCACCGAACGGTTCGAGGTGCGGCACCGGGACCCGGTGCGTACGACCGTGTCGGGGGAGGGGGACTCCTACCGTACGGAACTGGCCGCGCCCTTCACCCTCGCGCCCGGCGCGGCACGCTCCCTGGACTGGACCGAGAGCTACACCTTCACGGAGGCCGAGCGCACCGCGGAAGCCGGTGCGGCACGGCGGGTGCTCGCCGATCCGGCGCGGACCGTCCGGGCGGCCGACGCCCGCTGGCGGGGGTATGTCGACGGCGTGACCGCCGGGGTGCCGGCCGGCCGGCGGCGGCTCGCCGTCAAGGCGCTGGAGACGCTGGTGACCAACTGGCGCGGCGCCGCCGGGAGTCTCGCACACGACGGGATCACGCCGTCCCTCTCGTACAAGTGGTTCGCGGGCGGCTTCTGGGCCTGGGACACCTGGAAACAGGCGGTCGGCACGGCACGCTTCGATACGGGGCTCGCCGAGGCGCAGATCCGCTCGGTCCTCGACCACCAGATACCTCCCGGCTCCACGATCCGCCCGCAGGACGCGGGGATGATCCCGGACGCCGTCTTCTACAACGACCCGCAGCGGGGCGGTACCAACTGGAACGAGCGGAACAGCAAGCCGCCGCTGGGCGCCTGGTCGGTGTGGCAGGTCTACGAGCGGAGCGGGAACAAGGACTTCCTGCGGGAGGTGTACCCGAAGCTGGCCGCGTACGAGGAGTGGTGGTACCGCAACCGGGACCACGACCACAACGGGCTCGCGGAGTACGGCGCGACCGTGGACCCCGCCAACGGCTCGCCCGGCGAGCAGCGGCTGGCCGCGGCCTGGGAGAGCGGCATGGACGACGCGCCCCGGTTCGACGCCGCGTCGGGCACCTCGGTCGTGCCGAACCGGGACGGTTCCGGGCGGGTGATCGGCTACTCGCTGACCCAGGAGTCCGTGGACCTCAATTCCTATCTCGCCGTCGACCAGGAGCATCTGGGCCGGATCGCCGCGGAGCTGGGGAAGCGGGCGGCCGCCGACGGCTGGCGGGCCAGGGCGGCTGCCACCGGCCGGGCCGTACGGGAGAGGATGTACGACCCGGCGACCGGCTGGTTCCACGACACCGCTCTCGGCTCCGGCACTCGGCTGACGGACCGGGGCAGGGGGATCGAGGGCGTGATCCCGCTGTGGAGCGGCGTCGCGACCCGGGCGCAGGCCGCCGCCGTACGCGAACGGCTCCTGGATCCCTCTGAGTTCGCCACCGCGATGCCCCTGCCGACGGTCTCCAGGAGCTCGCCGTACTTCGCCGCGCGGCAGTACTGGCGCGGCCCCGTCTGGCTCGACCAGGCGTACTTCGCGATCGCCGGGATGCGCCGTTACGGATTCGGCCGCGACGCGGACACGCTGGCCGCGCGGCTGATCGGGAGAGCGGCCGGTCTGACCGGCAACGGGCCGATCATGGAAAACTACGACCCGCTGAGCGGAGCCGCCCTCAACTCGCCCAATTTCAGCTGGTCGGCGGCGCTGCTGCTGTCCCAGTTCGCCCGCGGGGCGGCGAAGTCCGTGCCGCGGCCGGTGAAGGACCACAGCGCGGTGCGGTTGCGGCCGTTGGGCGCGTTCCCGTAGTCGTACATCACCGCGAGGTCGGCCTTGCCGTCCCCGTTGAAGTCCCCGGCCACCGGCTCGCTCGCGGCCCAGTTCCAGCTTTTCACCGGGTCGGTGGAGCTGTCCCATGCCAGGTGGGGCTTGCCGAATCCGGTGCCGTTGCTGGTGAAGGTCCACAGTCCGGTGCGGTTGCCGGAGGCGGTCCTGCCGTAGTCGTACAGGACCGCGATGTCGGTCCTGCCGTCGCCGTCGAAGTCACCTGCGACCGGCTTGGCGGCGGACCAGCTCCAGTTCTCCGATCCGCTGTCCCAGGCCTGCTTGGGGCTGGCGAATCCGGTGCCGTTGCTGGTGAAGGTCCATAGGGCGGTGTGGTTGCCGTAGTCGTAGAGGACGCCGAGGTCGGCCTTGCCGTCCCCGTTGAAGTCCCCGGCCACCGGCTTGCTCGCGGCCCAGTTCCAGCTTTTCACCGGGTCGGTGGAGCTGTCCCATGCCAGGTGGGGCTTGCCGAATCCGGTGCCGTTGCTGGTGAAGGTCCACAGTCCGGTGCGGTTGCCGGAGCCGGTCCTGCCGTAGTCGTACAGGACGCCGATGTCCGCTTTGCCGTCGCCGTTGAAATCGCCCGCGACGAGCTTGCTCGTGGACCAGTTCCAGCTGGGAACGGCCGTGTCGTCGCGGCTGTCCCACACCTTGCGGGGCGCCTCGAAGCCGTTCGATGTCCCCTTGAAGGTCCACAGCGCGGTGCGGTTGCGGTCGCCGTCCCTGCCGTAGTTGTAGAGGACGCCGATGTCGGTCTTGCCGTCGCCGTCGAAGTCCCCGGAGGTCAGCGCGCTCGCGGACCAGTTCCAGCTGTCGGCACCGCTGTCCCAGACCTCGCGCGGCGCGGCGAATCCGGTCTCCGCTCCGGTACCGGAACCGTTGGAGATCCACAGGCTGGACCGGTTGTGGCCGTCCGAGGTCTTCCCCTGCCCGTAGAGGACCGCGATGTCGGTCTTGCCGTCGCCGTCGAAGTCCCCGGACGTGCTCAGGTGCCGCGGCGGCTTGAGGTGGCCGATGATCGGCGCATGGTCCGAATACCCGTTGGGGGGACCGCTGTCGGGCGCGTTCTCGGTGGTGTCCATCCGGGTCCGGTCGACTTCGCAGGATGTGAACTGGCTCCCCGACTCTCCCCACGAGGCGAAGATGTGGTCACGCTTGCGCCATATGTGTCCGCCCTTTTTCTCCCAGGAGTGATGGGTGACCTCGTTGACCGTGTCACCGGCGCCGTAGGAGCGGCGGTCGCACTCGTCGAAATCGTCCGAGATCGGCTTGAGCTCGGCGGAGTCGGGGAACATATTGAAGTCGCCGCCGAGCACCAGCTGATAGCGGTCCTGCCAGATCTCGTTCTTGACGTTCTGGATCTGCCCCGGCCTGCGCGGGTCGGCGGGGTCGGACAGGATGTGGGTGGTGCAGATCCTGGACGACCAGCCCTCGACGCGTACACAGAGGACGGGCAGGGTCTGCTTGTCAACGCCGCCCCCGGGCACGGTGTTCGTCGCGGTGGTCTCGGTGACGCGCCCCTTCACCGCGATCCCCACGCCCAGTATGCCGCTGAGCCCGCCCCGGCAGTTCGTGGTCCCGTCGTCCGGGCGGGCCCCCGGGGCGTGCGCGATCGACCATCCGCTGCCCAGGGCCGCGCGCAGCCGCTCCATATGGCTGCCGGGCGCCTCGCCGCACACCTCCTGGAGCATGACGACATTGGCACCGCGCTCCGCGACCACCTGCGCGATCTGGTCGACCTTCGCCTGGGGATCGTTGCGGTAGGGGCAGTAGCCGCCGTCCCCGCGCGGTCCGCCGGCCTCCCCGCAGATGTTCCAGGAGACGACACGTAGTTCCGGCTCGGCGAGCAGCGCCGGCGGACTTTGCTCCCGTGCGGCGGCCGCGGACACCGCGGAACGCCCCTGCCCCGGCCCGGCCGCCTGCGCCGCCGAATGCACCGGAACGAGCAGGGCGCACAGGCCTGTTATGGAAGTGAGCAGCGTTCTCAGTCGGTATTTCATCCTTCCTCTCCTCTTCTGTACGACAGGAATGGCTCAGCCGGCCTTGCTCATGTTCCAGTTCCAGCTCTTGACGGGGTCGGTACGGCTGTCCCACGTGAGCTTGGGGCCGGCGAATCCATTGCCGTTGCCGGTGAAGGTCCACAGTCCGGTGCGGTTGCCGGAGTCGGTCTGGCCGTAGTCGTAGAGCACGCCGATATCAGTTTTGCCGTCGCCGTTGAAGTCCCCTGCGACCGGCTTGCTCGCGGCCCAGTTCCAGCTCTTCACCGCGCTGTCGTCCTGGCTGTCCCACACCTTTGTCGGCGCGTTGAGACCGGTGCCGTTGCCCGCGAACGTGAACAGTTCGGTGCGGTTGCGGTCGCCGTTCCTGCCGAGGTCGTACAGCACGCCGATGTCGGCCTTGCCGTCACCGTTGAAGTCGCCGCCGACCACCTTGGCCGCCGACCATCTCCAGCTCTCCGATCCGCTGTCCCAGGCCTGCTTGGGGCTGTTGAACCCGCTGCCGTTGCTGGTGAAGGTCCACAGTCCGGTGCGATTGCCGGAGTTGGTTTTACCGTAGTCGTACAGCACCCCGATATCGGTCTTGCCGTCGCCGTTGAAGTCGCCGGAGACGGGCTTGCTGGCTTCCCAGTTCCAGCTCTTCACGGGGTCGTTGTTGCTGTCCCACACCTGCTTGGGGCTGTTGAACCCGCTGCCGTTGCTGGTGAAGTTCCATAGGGCGGTGCGGTTGCCGGAGTCGGTCTTGCCGTAGTCGTAGAGGACGCCGATGTCTGCCTTGCCGTCGCCGTTGAAGTCGCCGACAGTCAGCTTGCTGGAGGCCCAATTCCAGCTTTTGACAGGGTCGTCGTTGCTGTCCCACACCTTGATCGGGCTGTTGAATCCGCTGCCGTTGCTGGTGAACTCGTACAGCTTGGTGCGGTTGCGGCCGTCCTCGGTGCGGCCCATGTCGTACAGGACCGCGATGTCGGCCTTCCCGTCCCCGTTGAAGTCGCCGACGGCCAGTTTGGCGGCCGACCAGCTCCAGCTGACCGATCCGCTGTCCCAGACCTTCTTCGGGCTGCCGAAGCCGGTACCGCTCCCGGTGAACGTCCACAGTCCGGACCGGCTGACGCCGCCCTCCTTGCCGTAGTCGTACAGCACGGCCACGTCGTCGCGTCCGTCGCCGTCGAAGTCACCGTTGACCCGGGCGGAGGCGCCGTCGTCCGACGCGTCGGGGAAGGGGCGTGCGTCGTCGTCGGCCAGCCCCATCTCCTTTCCGCAGTGCGGCCAGGCACCCGCGCCCTCATTGTCGAGGACCCGCTGCGCGACCCGGATCTGCTGTTCCTTGGTGGCCTGATAGGGGTATGGCGCATAGTCCGTTCCGTGGTACGCCACCCACGTACTCTCCAGGAATTGCAGGCCGCCGTAGTACGGTGCCTGGTTGTATCCCCAGTCCCCACTGCTCTCGCACTGGGCCATCTTCTCCCAGGTGGCGAGTGATGCCGCCTGGGCGGGGGCGCCGGTGACCGACAGTGCAAGCAGCATGCCGGAGGCCGACACCGCCGCCACGCCCGCGCGTCTGGCCTTCCTGCGGAGGGTGCGGGTCTTGCGTATCAAGGGATCCACTTCTTCCTTCCATTGAATGACGGGCCCGTCCGGCCGGGCCGCAACCGGGCCGGACGGGCGCCGATGGGTGCCCCACGTCTCACAAGAGGGGCATCAACTCACCTTGCTGGACCGCCAGTTCCAGCTCTTCACGGCATCCGTTGCGCTGTCCCAGCCCAAGAGGGGTGTATCGAATCCGGTGCCGTTGCTGGTGAAGGTCCACAGTCCGGTGCGGTTGCCGGAGTCGGTCCTTCCGTAGTCGTAGAGCACGCCGATATCCGTTTTGCCGTCGCCGTTGAAGTCCCCTGCGACCGGCTTGCTCGCGGCCCAGTTCCAGCTCTTCACCGGGTCGTTGTTGCTGTCCCACACCTGCTTCGGGCTGTTGAACCCGCTGCCGTTGCTGGTGAAGGTCCACAGTCCGGTGCGGCTGCGGTCGCCGTCCTTGCCGTAGTCGTACAACACCCCGATGTCGCTCTTGCCGTCGCGGTTGAAGTCGCCGCCAACTACCTTGACGGCGTTCCAGTTCCAGCTCTTCACGGCGTCGTCGTTGCTGTCCCATACCTTGACCGGGCTGTTGAACCCGGTCGCGGTGCCGGTGAAGGTGAACAGCTTGGTGCGGTTGCGGCCGTCCTCGGTGCGGCCCATGTCGTAGAGGACGCCGATGTCGGCCTTCCCGTCGCCGTTGAAGTCGCCGGAGACGGGCTTGCTGGCCTCCCAGTTCCAGCTCTTCACCGGGTCGTTGTTGCTGTCCCACACCTGCTTGGGGCCGGTGAAGGCGGCACCGTTGCTGGTGAAGGTCCACAGGCCCGTGCGGCTGCGGTCGCCGTCCTTGCCGTAGTCGTACAGCACCCCGATGTCGGCCTTGCCGTCGCCGTTGAAGTCGCCGACGGTGAGCTTGCTGGCGTTCCAGTTCCAGCTTTTGACGGGGTCGTCGTTGCTGTCCCAGACCTTGACCGGGTTGTTGAATCCGCTGCCGTTGCTGGTGAACTCGTACAGCTTGGTGCGGTTGCGGCCGTCCTCGGTGCGGCCCATGTCGTACAGGACGGCCAGGTCGGTCCTTCCGTCGCCGTTGAAGTCACCGGCCGTCAGCTTGGCGGCCGACCAGCTCCAGCTGTCCGACGCCGCTCCGCTGTCCCACACCTTCTTCGGGGCGCCGAAGCCGCCGCCGGTCCCCGCGAACGTCCACAGCGCGGACCGGCTGACGCCGCCCTCCTTGCCGTAGTCGTACAGCACGGCCACGTCGTCGCGTCCGTCGCCGTCGAAGTCGCCCTTGACGCGCGACGAACCGTCTTCTCCGCCGGGTGCGGGCAGGGCCGAGGACGGGGCGACATCGACGTAGTCGCGGTCGATGGCGAGGGTGACACCGCCGTAGGTGTCGTTCACCTCGCCGCGGTACTGGTGGATGCGCCGCCCATTGGGCCAGTAGCCGGGGCCCGGAAGTCCCATCGACGCGTCCGACACATCGGCCTTCAGATTCCAGTTCGCCGACCACAGTACGTCGGGCGACGCGTAGTTGGCGTCGTCGGCCACCGAGGCGAGGTCCGGGATGCCGCTCGTTTCACTCGCGTACACACCGGAGCGGTAGCCACGTTCGTGGAGGCGGCTGGTCCACCCCGAGACGTAGTCGATGACCCGGGCCCGGTACGAGCGGCTGTCGTAGTTCTCCATGTCGCTGTAGATGACCGTCCCGGGGCCCAGGCCCAGGTCCGCCGCCTTGGCCACGGCGGCGTCCGCGGACTCGCGGCCCTGCGCGTCCGCGGTGGCCGGGGAGATGCCGCCGGCCTGGAGGTCCACGAAGAGAGGCAGCAAGTGCCAGCCGTCGGCGGTCTGCTGACGCACCCAGTCGTCGGTGAGCTCCGGTTGCGGACAGCCCCGTTTGCGACCGCCGATGTAGATGCCGACGGCACCGTAGGGCGACGAGGCCTTCCACGTCTTCATCGCGGCGGACGAAGGAGCGGTGCAGGACTCGAAGCCCAGCCCTGTGTACTCCTTGTCGGCCGTGACGGCGGCGACCGGTGGAGCCACGAGGCCGCTGCCCGCCTTGCCGGGCAGGGGGGTCGGCTTGGCTGTCGCGTCCGTACGGGCCGAGCCGAGGACGGCGGTGACCGTCGTACTGGATGTGCCGTAGGAGGCCGTGACCATGACTCCGGCGTCTTCGACGGCGACCTTCGTCTCGTGGTCGTACGTCACCGGCAGCTCGTGCGGCATCGGGGCCCCGGCAGGGACGCGCAGCGCGTGGGAGACGTCCTGGCCGCCCGCTCCGGTGATCGGCTCCAGTATCAGGGCATCCGTCTTGTCCGCGACCAGATGGGAGGGGCAGGACTGTTCGGTGCCGGGGTGGCCCAAGTACACCGTGTGGCGGTCGAACCGCACACACGTGTGCGGGCCTTTCTCCAGGTCCACGACCGGCCACCCGGAGGGTATGTCGAGGGTGAGGCCACGGTAGGTGATCGGAGCGGTGCCGGACCGTCCGGCGTGCGAGGGCGCGGCCTGGACCGTGGCTGTGCCGGAGGCGGCGAGGGCCATCAGGGCGGCAGCGGCGGCGAAGGCCACGCCGTTCGTTCTTCGTATTCGTATGGTTCGCATGGGCGGTGGCTCTCCCGAACGGTGAGATGAGGAGGGGCGAAGCCGGTCAGCCGAGCTTGCTCGCGCTCCAGTTCCAGCTCTTGACGGGGTCCGTGCTGCTGTCCCAGCCGAGCTTGGGGCTGTCGCTGCCACTGCCGTTGCTGTTGAAGGTCCACAGTCCGGTGCGGTTGCCGGAGTCGGTCTTGCCGTAGTCGTAGAGGACGCCGACGTCGGCCTTGCCGTCGCCGTTGAAGTCACCTGCGACGGGCTTGCTCGCGGACGCGTTCCAGCTCTTCACGGGGTCGTCGTTGCTGTCCCATACCTTGACCGGGCTGTTGAACCCGGTCGCGGTGCCGGTGAAGGTGAACAGCTTGGTGCGGTTGCGGCCGTCCTCGGTGCGGCCCATGTCGTAGAGGACGCCGATGTCGCTCTTGCCGTCGCCGTTGAAGTCGCCGGAGACGGGCTTGCTGGCTTCCCAGTTCCAGCTCTTGACCGGGTCGTTGTTGCTGTCCCACACCTGCTTGGGGCTGTTGAACCCGTTGCCATTGCCGTTGAACGTCCAGAGCCCGGTGCGGCTGCCGGAGTCGGTCTTGCCGTAGTCGTAGAGGACGCCGATGTCGGCCTTGCCGTCGCCGTTGAAGTCGCCGGAGACGGGCTTGCTGGCTTCCCAGTTCCAGCTCTTCACGGGGTCGTTGTTGCTGTCCCACACCTGCTTCGGGCTGTTGAACCCGCTGCCGGTGCTGGTGAACGTCCAGAGCCCCGTCCGGTTGTGGTCGTCGTCCTTGCCGTAGTCGTACAGCACCCCGATGTCGGCCTTGCCGTCGCCGTTGAAGTCGCCGACGGTGAGCTTGCTGGCGTTCCAGTTCCAGCTCTTGACCGGGTCGTCGTTGCTGTCCCATACCTTGACCGGGGCGGCGAATCCGCTGCCGGTGCTGGTGAACACGAACAGCTTGGTGCGGTTGCGGCCGTCCTCGGTCGCGCCCATGTTGTAGAGGACGCCGATGTCGGCCTTGCCGTCGCCGTTGAAGTCGCCGACCGTCAACTTGCTGGAGGCCCAGTTCCAGCTCTCCGTCGTCCCGCTGTCCCACACCTGCTTGGGGCTGTTGAAGCCGCTGCCGTTGCTGTTGAACGTCCACAGGGCCGAGCGACTGCGGTCGTCCTTCCTGCCGTAGTCGTAGAGCACCGCCACGTCGTCGCGGCCGTCGCCGTCGAAGTCGCCCTGGACCCGGGCGTTGTCCTCGGCGGGCGCCGTGGCCGTGTCGTCGTCCACGATGGTGTTGAAACGGATTGGGCGGTACTGCTCGGACCTGGAGAAGTAGGCGTACGGGATCACATGGTGGTGTAGACCGCTGCTGCTGAACTCATAACCCCAGTAGGAGGACTGGGAGGAATCGGCCCACTTTTCGAACAGGACGACGTGACCGTCGTTGCCGGGCGCCTTGTTGTTGAGCGCGTCGCCGGGCTTCAGCTCGTCCTTGGAGATTTCGTGGGCGACGCCTGCGGGAATGAACGAATCGGTGGTCTGGCCCGGGCCGGGCAGCCCCCAGGCCATGGAGACGAAACCGGAGCAGTCCGTGCGCCAGCCCTGATAGGTGTTGTCGCCGCTGTAGTGGAGGCCCTTGCCGAACCAGCTGGCGGCGCGTCTGAGGGTCTCGCTGCGGGTGATGGGCTTGGCCACGAGACTCGACGAGATCAGGCCCTTGCGCTGGAGCTCCGAGGTGGAGGCGCCCTGTCCCGAGCTCGGGCGGTCGTCCTTCGTCCCGGAAGAGGCGGCTGCGCGGGAGTCGGCGACGGCTGTCGGAGCGATGGTGCCAACTGCAGTGAAAGCAAGTGCGGTTGTCACCAGGGCGGCGATGGATGACGCGCGGCGTATTCGAGAGATCTTCATGTGTGCTTTCTCCAGCCTTCTGTTTTCGGGCAGCCTTCGGCGTGGCGAGGTGCGTGGGTGGTGTACGCGGCGTCGCAGGGCGTCGTCAGAGGACCGCTCGAATGCGGGGGCCGCGCGGGAGGTGTGGCAAGAGGTGTTCGCGAACGCTGGGAGACCGGATCAGCGGCAGAAGGCTGATCCCTGTCGGCGTGGCCGCCCGCTCCAGGGCCCGCACATGCGTAGCTGTCCCATGGTCTCCTTCGGCGTCGTCGGGCAACGGCTTCAACTGCCGTCACTGCCCTGACGCTTCATGTGTCGAAGATGTGACAGGTTCGCGGAAAAATTTTCCGGTGGAGAGGATTCCGGTGAAGAGAAGGTGGACGCGCCCCCGCCGGCCATGTCGCCCGGGAGGTCTTCGGGGCCCGCCCGAGGACGGAGTCAGCCTCCTGCGGTCTGTTTCATGGAGAGGTCGTCGTGTACGCGAACCCACCCGGGGGATCGTCCATGGCGTTGGCGTTTTGATCCCTGACAGCCTTGTCCAGGCATCACGCAGCGCCCCCAGTGAACAATGCTTCTCCTGCCCGGTCGTTCGGTTCCCTCTCCTGACGCGCGCAGACGCTACAGCGAGTCACGCCTGGTCGGAAGCCGGTCATCGGATAGAGAGAAACCGCCACAGTCCATGAAGGGTGAACGGGGGGGCGGCCTCCGGGTCGGCCAGGCGCGGGCGGTGGGCCGGTGCAGATACCCAGGATGTACGAACTCACGAAGGTGTCGGCCCTCAAGGCCCGCACGCAGGCCATCAATCAGCTCAAGGCCGTACTCATCACTGCCGGTTCCGCCTCGCGGGAGGAACCGGCCGGACTCGGGATGGGGACGCTCGTCCGGCCCGGCTCGTGGAAAGCCCGGACCCACTGTCGGCGCGGTCACGAGTACACGCCGGGGAACACGTACCTGGGCGCTCCAGGGTTCCGGCAGGTCCCGGATCCGCCGTGGCGAGAGGGCCGAGACCCGCCAGGTTCACCCCGGCGATGTGACATCTCGTGACAGATGAGAGGGTCTGGCGGGTGAGTGAGACACCGGCGAACACCCTGCAATACCGCGTCGACGGGCGAGAAGACGCTCCGGTCCTGGTCCTGGGGCCCGCGTTGGGTACCACATGGCACATGTGGGACCGGCAGATACCGGAGCTGATCCGCCACTGGCGTGTCCTCCGTTTCGACCTGCCGGGGCACGGCGGTGCGCCCGCCGAGCCCGCCCCGGTCGTCGGTGACCTCACCGACCGGCTTCTCGCCACGCTCGACGGGCTCGGCGTCGACCGCTTCGGGTACGCGGGCTGTTCCATCGGCGGCGCGATGGGCGCCGACCTCGCCCTGCGGCACCCGCACCGGCTCGCCGCGCTGGCCCTGATCGCCACCTCCGCCCGCTCGGGCACGGCCGACTCCTGGCGGCAGCGCGGCGACACCGTGCGCGGCAACGGCATGGACCCCATCGCCCGGTCGGCGCCCGAGAGCTGGTTCACCCCCGGCTTCGCGGCCGCCCAGCCCGCCATCGTGGACTGGGCCGTGCAGATGGTCAGCACCACCGACCCCGGCTGCTACGTCGCCGCGTGCGACGCGCTGGCCGCCTTCGACGTCCGCGCCGAGCTGGGCCGGATCGGCGTGCCCGCGCTGGTGCTCGTCGGTGCCGAGGACCAGGTGACGCCGCCCGCCGACGCCCGGGTCCTGGTCGCCGGCATCCACGACGCGCGGCTCGCGGTCGTCCCCGGCGCCTCGCACCTCGCCCCGGTCGAGCAGCCCGCCGCCGTCACGGACCTGCTGGTCCGCCACTTCACCACGGCCTGGCAGCTGTCCACCCAGCAGAACCTGTCCCCGGTCGCCGCGCCGATGCCGCAGGCGGCGGTTTCCGCTCCGGGCCCGGTGCCCGGCCAGGCGTTCGGCCCCGCTCCGGGCCGGACGGCCGATCAGGAGCAGGCGCCGTTCCCGGCCGCGGGCCCCGCCGCGGGGCCGGCTCCGGCCCCCGCCCCGGAGCGGGGCGAGACGCCCGGCCAGGCTCCGGTCCAGGGCCTGAACCCGGACACCGTCCGCAACCCCGGCAAAGCCCCGGTCCAGGGCCTGAACCCGGACACCGTCCGCAACCCCGGCAAAGCCCCGGCCCAGGACCTGAACCCGGACACCGTACGGATCGCCGCCCAGGCCCCCGCTCCGGTCCCCGCTCCCGCCCCTGCGCCGGGTCAGCCGGTCCCGGGGCACGCGTCCGGGTACGGGTTCCCGCCTCCCGCCCCCGAGCCGGGTCAGGCAGTCCCGGGGCACGCCTCCGGATACGGGTTCCCGCCCGCCGCGCCAGGTCAGGCAGTGCCCGGACACGCCTCCGGGTACGGCTTCCCGCCCCCCGCGCCGAGTCACGCGGGCCCGGCGCACGGTCCGGCCGGCGCCTCCGGGCAGTTGCCGGGGCACGCCGCCGGGTACGGGTTCCCGCCCGCCGCGCCGGGCGGGACGTCCACGCCCATGACCCAGCAGCCCGCCCCCGCCCCCGTCGGTTTCGGGCCGCCGCCCGCCCTGGACCCGGAACCGGTACCCGCCGCCCCGGACCCGTACGACCGCGGCGCGCTCATCCGGCGCGAGGTCCTCGGCGACGCCCACGTGGACGCCGTCGAAGCGGCCAGGGACGAGTTCACCGGTGATTACGACGACTTCGTCACCCGCTACGCCTGGGGCGGGGTCTGGGACCGCCCGGGGCTCGACCGCCGGTCCCGCGCCCTGATCACCCTGGCCGCCCTCACCGCGGGCGGCCGCCTCGACGGCCTCGCCCTGCACACGCGGGCCGCGCTGCGCTGCGGCGTCACCCCGGACGAGATCAAGGAAACGCTTCTGCACACCGCCGTCTACTGCGGCGTGCCCGCCGCCGATGCCGCCTTCCAGGTCGCGCGGCGCGTCATCGCGGAGGGACCGGCCCCGCGCGCGTAGCCGGCGTAGCAGTATGGGGATCATGAACCTGACCAAGAAGAGCCACGCGTGCGTCCGGCTGGAGAAGGACGGCCGCACGCTCGTCATCGATCCCGGTGCCTTCAGCGAGGAGGACGCGGCCGTCGGCGCGGACGCGATCCTCGTCACCCACGAGCACATCGACCACTTCAACGAGGACCGGCTGCGGGCCGCCCTGGACGCCAACCCGGCCGCCGAGCTGTGGACGCTCCGCAGCGTCGCCGAGCAGGTCTCCGCGGCCTTCCCCGGCCGGGTGCACACCGTCGGCGAGGGGGACACCTTCACCGCGGCCGGGTTCGAGGTGGAGGTGCACGGGCAGCTGCACGCGGTGATCCACCCGGACATCCCCCGGATCACCAACGTCGGCTATCTCGTGGACGGTTCGGTCTTCCACCCCGGGGACGCCCTGACCGTGCCCGGCCGGCCCGTCGACACCCTGATGGTCCCGGTCATGGCACCGTGGAACAAGGTCGCCGAGGTCATCGACTACCTTCGTGAGGTCGCCCCGCGGCGCGCCATCGACATCCACGACGCGCTGCTCACCGACCTGGCCCGGCCCGTCTACGACCGGATGCTGGGCCCGGACGGGCCGGGCGGCACGGACCACACCCGCCTGGCGCCCGGCGAGACCGTCGCTCTCTGACGTTGTCACACCCGGCCGTTAGGGTTGGCCCATGCGCATCGCCACCTGGAACGTGAACTCGATCACCGCCCGTCTCCCGAGGCTGCTCGCCTGGCTGGAGAGCAGCGGCACGGACGTGCTGTGCATACAGGAGACGAAGTGCGGGGAGGACGCCTTCCCGTTCGACGAGCTCCGCGAGCTGGGCTACGAGGCGGCGGTCAACGCCACCGGCCGGTGGAACGGCGTGGCGCTGCTCTCCCGGGTGGGCCTGGAGGACGTCGTCTCCGGCCTGCCGGGCGGCCCCGACTACGACGGCGCGCAGGAGCCCCGGGCGATCTCCGCGACCTGCGGGGGCGCCCGCCTCTGGTCGGTCTACGTGCCCAACGGCCGCGAGGTCGGCCACGACCACTACGCCTACAAGCTGCGCTGGCTGGAGGCCCTGCGCGACGCCGTCGCCGCGGACGCCGAGGGGGAGCGGCCGTTCGCGGTGCTCGGTGACTTCAACATCGCGCCGACCGACGAGGACGTCTTCGACCCGGCGGTCTTCGAGGGCGCCACGCACGTCACGCCCGCCGAGCGCGCCGCCCTGGGCGCCCTGCGCGACCTCGGCCTGTCCGACGTCGTGCCCCGCCCCCTGAAATACGACCGCCCGTACACCTACTGGGACTACCGCCAGCTCTGCTTCCCGAAGAACAAGGGCATGCGCATCGACCTGGTCTACGGCAACGCCCCCTTCGCCCAGGCGGCGAAGGACGCCTACGTCGACCGGGAGGAGCGCAAGGGCAAGGGCGCCTCGGACCACGCCCCGGTCGTCGTCGACCTGGACGTCTGAGGCCCGGGCGCCCCGCCCCGCGCCGTCAGATCAGCTTGCGCAGGTCGATCGAGTCGGTGAAGGCCCGCATCCCGGCGTCGTTGGGGTGCAGGTGGTCACCGCCGTCGAAGGCCGGCAGCATCCGGTCGGGCTGGTGGGGGTCGCGGATGGCGGCGTCGAAGTCGAGCACCGCGTCGTACGCGCCGCCGTTCGCCCGGATGTGCCGGTTGATGGCGGTGCGCTCCGCCTCGGCCGCCGGCGTGCAGTCGTAGAAGCCGCCGCAGGGCGCGATGGTCGCGGCGACGAACCGCATGCCGCGCTCGTGCGCCCGTGCCGCCATGGCCCGCAGCGCCGGGATCACCTGGGCGGCCGTGGTCCCCGCCCGGATGTCGTTGACGCCCTCGAAGACGATGACCGTACGGGCCGAGGTCTGCGCCAGCACGTCGCGCTCCAGCCGGTGGCCCGCGCTGACCCCGCTGAGGATCGTGCTCGTGTTGTCACCCGGATAGCGGTCGTCGACCACTCGGTTGCCGGAGATCCCCTCGTTGAGCACCCCGAACTTCGGCACGGAGTGCTGTCCGCGCAGCCGTCGGCCCAGCAGGTCCGGCCAGCGTCCGTTGGTGCCCGGCGTCGACCGCTCGCCGTCGGTGATCGAGTCCCCGAGGGTCACCACGGACCCGGCGCCGTCACCGACGTCCACGCCCGTCAGCAGCGGCCAGGAGTCGAGCTTCGCGGAGTACGCGCCCGCGCCGCGGTCGCCCGTGCGGTCACCGGCGCCGTCGGCCGTCAGATAGGACACCGAATCGATGTAGCTGTGCACGGGCAGCGCCCGGACCGTGCCCGGCAGGTGGATGCTCACCAGGAGGTCGGCACCCTCGGGCACCCGGAATCCCAGCGGGTCGCTGAACTGCTGGGTGCCCGCCGGAAGTTCGGTTCCGGGGTGTCCGCCGAAGGTCAGTTCCCGGGGCCGGCCTGCCGCCGCCGCGCCGCGCTCCTGGAGCGCCACGGTCGCGTGCCCGATGCGGACCGGTCGCGGCGCGAAGGTGTTCTCCAGCCGGATCCTGGTGCGCGGCCCGCCGGCGCTGCCGTGCACGACCAGCCGCAGCGTCCGGTCCTTCCACGGCCCCACCGCGGCGTAACCCGAAGGTGAAGCCGCCCAGCTGCCGGTCCACCCGTTCGTGGGACCCCGCAACGCCATCGAGAACACGTGCAGGGCGGTCTCCGGCTCCGACTCGTCCGGCAGCACGACCGAGTCCACGTCGCGGCCGCGCGCCACCGGGACCGTCACCGCGTACAGCCGCGTGGTCTCCGCCCGTTGGCCGTCGGGCGTGGCGAGGTGGGGGAGTCCGACGGCTTTCGTCGTGAGGGGGCCGCCCCGCCAGTCGGGCGCGGTCAGCCGGTAGGTGCTGCGGGAGCCGTCGCGATAGCGGACGGTGCCGGTGCCGGTGACGTCCTGGCCGGGCGCGCCCTCGGTGGTCCCGGCGACGAGGAAGGAGAGCGCCTCCCCGCTGCCGTGGAGCCGGACGACCTGCCCGGCTGCCCGCACATTGTCCGGCTGACCTGCGGCGGAGCGCGGCCAGCGGAGCGGTGAGCGGTCGATGGCCAGGGCGCGGCCCGGGCTCCAGCCCGCGGCGTCGAGGTCCTTGGCCGACAGCGCGTTGCCCGCGCCGTCGAAATCGGCGTCGTCCGGGTGGGTGTCCCCGCGGACCGCCGTGTTGTCGAAGAGCCGCTCCAAGGGGAGCGGCTCTCTTGCGCGCGGCACGGTGTCGGCGAGCGCCGGGGTGTTCGCGGCGGCAACGGCGCAGACGGCGCCCGCCGCGACGATCCCCGCCGCCGTCCACCGTCTGTGCCGTACCCCGCCGAGCCTCGATGTCCGGAGCATGTGAGTCATGCCTCCCAGCGTTCCCCGCTCTGAATGTGGCGGCATGAAGCTAAGGAGACACCTGGGGTACGTCAAGGAGGCCAACCGGCCACGTCGGGCGCCGCGCGCCTGTGGTGAGGCCATCCGTGCGAGTGCGATCCTGTCCGGTATGAACATTCCCTTCTTGGACAGTTGGCGCAAGCGGCACGCCCCGGACCGTGGGGTGGCGCTGGCGGACGCGGTCGACCGGGACCCGGAGGGCCTGGCCGAGCTGTTGTCGGAATGCGAACTGCTGCGCGCGCACGCGGAGTCGGCGGGGGTCACCCTCGACGACTCGCCGATGTCCCTGGAGGCGCTGGACCAGCTCCAGCCGCGCTGGCGCGAGGACCCCGAGCTGCTGCCGTGGCTGGGCAACGACGCGGGGCTGTATCTGGGCACGGTCGTCGTCCGCACGGTGGAGGGCGCCGGCTGGTGGATCCGCTCCGACGGCCAGCCGGTCGTCCTGCTCGCCAACGGCCGGGAGATCGACGTGGTCGAGGCGGGCCAGAGCTGGGCGGCCGACGGCGCGCCCGAGCTTTCCCAGCTCTACGGGGAGCTCGCGGAGAACTGATCCGCTTGCGCTTTGCCTGCGGGTTCTTGCCGGGTGCGGGCTCGTTGCGGCCTGCGGCCGGAGCGCCCTTCGGGCGCGTCCTCAAACGCCGGACGGGCTGGATGGGCGCAGGTTGAGGGCCAAGTGCGGCCCGCGGAGTCTGCTCACAGACATCCGCCGCACGCCGCCCAGGCGACTGGTCAGCTGATGAAGGGGATGTCGTACTCCAGCCGCCAGCGGTCCGCTCGTACGACGATGTCGGACGTCTCCACCGCCCGGCCGTCCCCGTCGAAGTGGGTGCGCTCGATGACGGTGACGCACTGACCGGCCGCGCAGCCGAGTGCCTCCGCCTCCGGTGTCGTCGCCGGCCGTGAGCCCACCAGCTCCTGTGCCCGTACGACGCGGATGCCGATGGCCGCCAGTCTGCCGCGCACACCGCGCCGGGCGTAGGGCCCGCGCTCGGGGAGCACCACGTCGGTGCCCTCGGTGATGGCGAGCGGCTCCCAGCTGGTGGCGAGCTGCACCGGGTGCCGGTTGGCGAGGTACTCGTACTGCGTGCACAGCACCCGGTCGCCCGCTCCGATCCGCAGCCGCTCGGCGACCCGGTCCGAGGCGGGCGCCTCGTTGGAGGACGCCTCCCAGGTCAGGGTCGTGTCCCGGGCCGTCATCCGGGCGGCGAAGGGGGAGTCGACGGCGCCGGTCGAGCGCAGCAGACTGCCCAGCGGCACCCGGTCGGTGACGAAGACGCCCCGCCCGAACTGGCCCTCCGCGTATCCGGCGGCCTTCAGGACGCGCACCGCGCGGTCCACGGTCTGGTCGCTCGCCGCGTACGCGCGCTTGAGCTCCGACCGCGAGGGGATGCGGTCCCCGACGGCGAGCCCTCCCTCGTCGATGCGGCGGCGCAGATCGTCCGCGATGCGCTGGTAGACGGGCCTGCTGTCGCCCACCCCCGGCTCCTTCCCCCGTGTCTCCCCCAGTTCGACGCTACACAGGCTAGGTACCCAGGCCGGTCTGTGTACCTAGGGCAAATGGCGGGCGTAGTGCCCCAAATCCTTATATATGAGCGTGTCAGCGAAGAAGTCCGGTACGGCGCCGGTAGTTTGCGCCGATAGCGTGTGCCGACCGCGGGACAGCTGAGAGTGGGTAGGGCTGGGTATGGCCGTCGATCCTCTGATCGAACTGCGGAATGTCAATAAGCACTACGGAAAGCTGCACGTCCTCAAGGACATCGACCTGACGGTCGGCCGGGGCGAGGTGGTCGTGGTCATCGGCCCCTCCGGCTCCGGGAAGTCCACCCTCTGCCGGACCATCAACCGCCTGGAACCCGTGGAGTCCGGCACCATCACCCTCGACGGTCACCCGCTGCCCGACGAGGGCCGGGAGCTGGCCCGGCTGCGCGCCGAGGTGGGCATGGTCTTCCAGTCCTTCAACCTCTTCGCCCACAAGACCGTGCTCGCCAACGTCTCCCTGGCCCAGATCAAGGTCCGCAAGCGCGGCAGGGAGGAGGCCGACAAGCGCTCGCGCGAACTGCTGGAGCGCGTCGGCCTGCTGGCCCACGCGGAGAAGTACCCCGCCCAGCTCTCGGGCGGCCAGCAGCAGCGCGTGGCCATCGCCCGCGCGCTGGCGATGGACCCCAAGGCGCTCCTCTTCGACGAGCCCACCTCGGCGCTCGACCCGGAGATGATCAACGAGGTGCTGGAGGTCATGCAGCAGCTCGCCCGGGACGGCATGACCATGGTCGTCGTCACCCACGAGATGGGTTTCGCCCGCTCCGCCGCCAACCGCGTCGTCTTCATGGCGGACGGCCGCATCGTCGAGGACCGCACCCCGGAGGAGTTCTTCACCGCTCCCGAGAGCGACCGGGCCAAGGACTTCCTCTCCAAGATCCTCAAGCACTGAGGGGCGGGTGAACACGCTGATGACGAGCCGTACGCGCCGTGCCACCGCGGCCCTGGCCCTCGCCGCACTCGCCCTGCTCGCCGCCGCCTGCGGCAAGGAGGGCAGCCCGCCCGTCAAGGGCCCCCGCGCCGACCAGCTGCCCGTCTACCACGTGGCCACCGGCTTCGAGCTGACCGACTCATCCACCTGGCGGGCCGCGAAGAGCCGCGGCCACCTCGTCGTCGGCGCCAAGGAGGACCAGCCCTACCTCGGCGAGAAGGACCCCGCGACCGGCGTCTACTCCGGCTACGACATCGAGATCGCCAAGATGATGTCCGCCTCGCTCGGCTTCGACCCCAGGACGATCCGCTTCCGCACCATCGCCTCCGCCAACCGCGAGACGGCCCTCCAGAACGGTCAGATCGACTACTACGTCGGCACCTACACCATCAACGACCTGCGTAAACGCCAGGTCGGCTTCGCGGGTCCCTATTACATCGCCGGGCAGTCGCTGCTGGTGCGCAAGGACGAGAAAGGCATCGACGGGCCGCAGGACCTCGCGGGGAAGAAGGTCTGCTCGGCGGCCGGCTCCACCCCGCTCCAGCGCATCCAGCGCGACTACCCCAAGGCGATCGCCGTCGCCTACGACACCTACTCGATCTGCGTGGACAACCTCCTCAGCCTCCAGGTGGACGCCGTCACCACCGACGACACCATCCTCATGGGCTTCGCCGCCAAGGCGCCCGACGAGCTGAGGATGGCGGGCAAGCCGTTCTCCAAGGAGCCCTACGGCATCGGCGTGCCCCGCGGCGACACCGCCCTGCGTTTCGCCCTCGACGACGCCATCGAGGCGCACGAGAAGAACGGCGACTGGAAGAAGGCGTACGACGCGACCCTCGGCCTGTCCGGGGTGCCGGCCCCGCCGCCCCCGGCCGTCGACCGCTACGGGAGCACGTCATGAACGTCCTGACCGACAACTGGTCCCTCTACGGCAAGGGGCTGCTCGGCACCGTCGAACTCACCGTCTACGCCTCCCTGCTCGCGCTCGTCCTCGGCTTCGTGATGGCCTCCTTCCGCGTCGCCCCCGTGGGCTCGCTGCGCGTCGTCGGCACGGTGTGGGTGACGGTGCTGCGCAACACCCCGCTCACCCTGCTGTTCTTCGCGGTGCTGCTCGGCCTGCCGAGGTTCGGCGTGGTCCTGCCCTTCCAGCTCTTCGCGGTCCTCGCCCTCGGCTGCTACACCTCGGCCTTCATCTGCGAGGCCGTGCGCTCCGGCATCAACACCGTGCCGACCGGCCAGGGCGAGGCCGCCCGCAGTCTCGGGATGACCTTCACCCAGACCCTCGGCGCGATCGTGCTGCCGCAGGCGTTCCGCTCCGTCATCCCGCCGGTCGGCTCGACGCTGATCGCCCTCGCCAAGAACTCCGCGATCGCCGGGTCGTTCAGCGTCACCGAGCTGCTCGGCACCTACAAGACCCTCAACGAGCTCGGCTACAGCATCATCTGGTCCTTCGTCTGGATCGCCGTCGGCTATCTGATCGTGACCCTGACCATCAGCGCGGTCTTCAACGTGCTGGAGAAGCGCTGGGGAGTCGCCCGATGACCACGACCGCGCTGTACGACGTCCCGGGCCCCCAGGCCCGGCGGCGGCACCTGGTCTACGGCCTCGCGGCGACGGCCGTGATCGTCGGCCTCGTCGTCTGGTTCGTGTATCTCCTCTTCGACACCCACCAGTTCACGGCCCAGAAGTGGGATCCCTTCACCTACAAGGGCATCCAGGAACTGCTGCTGCGCGGGCTCGGCAACACCCTCAAGGCCTTCGCCTACGCCGCCGTGCTCTCCCTGGTGCTGGGCGGGGTGCTCGCCACGGCCCGGCTCTCCGAGCACCGGCCCGTGCGCTGGATCGCCACCCTGCTCGTGGAGTTCTTCCGCGCGATGCCGGTGCTGGTCATGATCTTCTTCGTCTTCGTCGCCCTCAAGGTGCAGCCGCTGCCCGCCCTCGTCACCGGGCTGACCCTCTACAACGGATCGGTGCTCGCGGAGGTCTTCCGCACCGGCGTCAACTCCGTCGAGCGCGGCCAGCGGGAGGCGGCGTACTCCCTGGGCATGCACAAGAGCCAGGTGATGACGCACGTCCTCGTCCCGCAGGCGCTGCGGGCGATGCTGCCGACGATCATCAGCCAGCTCGTCGTCGCCCTGAAGGACACCTCGCTGGGCTTCCTGATCACCTACGAGGAGTTCCTGCACGCGGGCAAGCTGATCGCCAGCAATCTCGACTACGGGCTCCCGTTCATCCCCGTCGTCATGATCATCTCGCCGATCTACATCGGGATGTGCATGATCCTCTCGTGGCTCGCCCATGTGGCCGCGAGGCGGCAGCGGGGCAGCCTCAAGACCGAGGCCGTCGAGGTCGCCGAGCCCGAACCCGGAACGCTGCTGCCGGGTGCCGGAGCGCACGGGCCGTGAATTCCGCGTTCTGGCGGACGGGCCCAACTCCGTTGCTAATGTGGGCCCATGGATTTCCGTCACCTGGGACGCAGTGGACTGATAGTCAGCCGGGTCGCTTACGGCAACTGGCTCACCCGGAGTTCTTCGAGAAGTGAGGAGACGGAACTCGCCTGCGTGCGGGCCGCACTCGACGCCGGAATCACCACCTTCGACACCGCGGACGTCTATGCGGACACGCTCGCCGAGGAATCCCTCGGGCGGGCGCTGAAAGGCGAGCGGCGGGAAGGGCTGGAGATCCTCACCAAGGTCTTCGCGCCCACCGGCCCCGGCCGCAACGACCTCGGCCTCTCCCGCAAGCACATCTTCGAGTCCATCGACAACTCCCTGCGCCGGCTGGGCACGGACCACGTCGACGTCTATCAGGCCCACCGCTTCGACCCCTCCACCCCGCTGGAGGAGACCATGGAGGCGCTCGCCGACGTGGTGCACGCCGGCAAGGCGCACTACATCGGCGTCTCCGAGTGGACCGCCGACCAGATCCGGCGCGGGCACGCGCTGGCCCGGGAGCTGAGGATCTCGCTGGTCTCCAACCAGCCGCAGTACTCCGCCCTGTGGCGGGTGCCCGAGGGGGAGGTGATGCCCGTCTGCGAGGAGCTCGGTGTCGGGCAGATCGTCTGGTCGCCCCTGGCCCAGGGCGTCCTGACCGGCAAATATCTGCCGGGCCAGCGGTGGCCGGAGCAGTCCCGGGCCCTGGACTCCAACGATGGCTCGCCGGTGCTGGCGGGCTGGCTCAAGGACGACGTCCTCTCCCGCGTGCAGCAGCTGCGGCCGCTCGCCGCCGACCACGGGCTGACGGTCGCTCAACTCTCCCTCGCCTGGGTGCTCCAGCACCCGAACGTCGCCTCCGCCGTGCTCGGCGCCTCCCGCCCCGAGCAGATCACCGACAACGCCAAGGCGGCCGAGGTCCGGCTGGAGGCCGACGTGATGGCGGCGATCGACGCGGCCCTCGACCCGGTGGTGAGCCGTGACCCGGGCGCCACCCGGGACAGCAGCCCCACGGCCCCCGACTGGCGCCTCGCCTGAGGCACATGGCGAAAAGGGGGCCTCCTCGCGTCCGCGAGGAGGCCCCCTTTTTCTTTACCGCCAGGTCACCGGATACCGCCGGATCACCAGACGACCGGCAGCTCCAGCAGGCTGCGCACCTGCATGCCGTCCTTCCATTCCAGCGATTCCACGGGAACGGCGCACCGCAGACCCGGCAGCCGCGTCAGCAGCGAATCCAGCGCCACCTGCAATTCCAGCCGGGCCAGTGGGGCGCCCAGGCAGCGGTGGATTCCGTAACCGAATCCCAGATGCGGATTGTGCTCCCGCGTGAGGTCGAACCGGTCGGCGTTCTCGAAGACCGATTCATCGCGGTTCGCGGACGGAATGGCGGGCAGCACGGATTCGCCGGCGCGCACGAGCGTCCCGCTCAGCTCGATGTCCTCCGTCGCGTAACGCGCGAAGGTCACATGGGAGATGAGCGGCACGTAGCGCATCAGCTCCTCGACCGCCCCCGGCATGAGTTCGGGCTTGCCCCGCAGCATCTCCAGCTGTTCCGGGTGCGTGAAGAGCACGTGCAGGGAGTCGATCAGCTGGGAGGAGACCGTCTCGTGACCGGCTATCAGCAGCACGCTGGCCAGCTCCACGAGCTCCTTCTCGGAGAGCTTCTCCTCCTCGTCGCTGGCCTTGACCATGGCGCTGATGAGGTCGTCCTGCGGCTCCGCGCGCCGGCTCACCATCAGCCGCGCGATATAGCCGTGCAGCCGCTCGGTGTCCGCCTCGATCTCCTCCTCCGTCATCACCGTCGTGGCGGAGAAGGCGTCCAGCCAGCCGCGGAACTGCTCCCGGTCCTCGAAGGGCACGCCGAGCAGGTCGCAGACGACGGTGCCCGCGAAGGGCACCGCGAAGCCCTCCATCAGGTCACCCGGTGGCCCGGCCGCGACCAGCTCGTCGATCAGCCGGTTCGCCTCCTCCTCGACGCGCGGGCGCAGCAGCTCGACCCGGCGCATGGTGAAGACCTTGGCGAGCAGCCGGCGCAGCCGGGTGTGGTCGGGGGAGTCCATGCCCAGGATGCTGGTGTGGATGGGCAGCGGGGTCAGCCGCGACTCGTCGTGCTCGGCGGCCAGCGCCCGGCTGAACCGGGGATCCCCGAGGATCGTCTTCATGTCCGCGTGCGAGGTGACCAGCCAGGCGTCTTCGCCGAAAGGGCAGCTGACCCGTACGACGGGTTCCTCGGCGCGCAGCTTCGCGTAGAGCGGGTCGACGTCCAGGGCGACCGCTTCGTTGAACGGGTAGCTCAGGGGCGCGCGTTCGTCGTTGCTCATGCGGACCGCACCTCCGAGAGCCGCGACTGGTGCTCGACGAGGCTCTTGGGGCGCATGTCGGTCCAGTTCTCCTCGATGTAGGCGAGGCACTCGTCGCGGGTGGCGGGGCCGCGGACGGCGGTCCACCCGGCGGGGACGGTGGTGAAGGACGGCCACAGGGAGTGCTGTCCCTCGTCGTTGACCAGCACGAGGAAGGTGCCCTCGGTGTCGTCCCAGGGGTTGCTCACGATGCGTACCTTTCCGTGGAGGGCGTGCCGGGGCCGGGCCCCGGCACGGTGACGGCGCCGCTCAGCGCGCGGCGGGCGGTGGGAAGAAGCCCGACGAGACGAAGAAGTCGGCGTAGCGCCGGATCAGTTCGCCGTCGAGCGGCGGGAACTCCGGGCCCGAACCGGCCAGCCCCGCGAGGGTGTTGGTGCGGTCCAGGTCGATCCGTCCCACGCGGGCGAGCGCGGGGAGGGTGTCGGTGAGCAGCACCGCGGCGTCCAGCAGCCCCTCGCCCGCGGCCGGCCCGCCGTCCGCCGCCGCGTCGGCCCGCTCCCGCAGGAGGCGGGTCCAGTCGTCGAGGTCCAGGCTGTCCAGGCGGTAGCCGTACTCCCGCAGATGGCCGAGCACGGTCTCGAAGGGGACGGGCGCCGGGCAGGTGAGGTGGTGCGCGAGACCCTCGGCGCCCGGGGTGCGGGAGAGGTGGACGACGGCGGCCGCGGTCCAGTCGGCGGGGATCAGGTCGACCACCGGCTCCGTGCCGTCGGCCGCCGGGCGGGGCACGGCGCCGAGGACGAGCATGGCGCGGACGAGCTGCCAGAACACGTCCCGGCTCGAACCGGCGCCGCTGACAGTGTGTCCGCTGATGCGCCCGCACCGGTGGACGGTCACCGGCAGCCCGCGCCCGGCCGCCTGCCGGACGAGCTGCTCGGCCACCCACTTGCTCTCGGTGTAGCCGCCGGGCAGGACGTCCTCCGGCCGCACCCGGTGCGACTCCGGTACCGGGCCGGGGAGTTCGGCGGTGCCCACCGACACGGCGGCCGTGGAGACGTGGTGCACGGGCGTGGCGCACCGGGCCGCCAGCCGCAGCACTTCCTGGGTGCCCGCGACGTTCGCCGCGCGCAGCCGTTCGTACGGGTCGACCGCGCTGACGCGCGCGCCGTTGTGGTAGACCGCGTCGACCAGGCCCGCCAGGGCCTCGAAGCGCTCGGGGGTGAGGCCGAGCAGCGGCTTCTCCAGGTCGCCGGGGACTGCGACGATCCGGCTGCGGGAGAACTCGTTCCACAGTCCGTACTCCGCCATGTTCCGCCGGATCCGGCGGTCCGCCTGCGCGGCGTCGTCCGCGCGCACCAGGCAGTGGATGTCCGCGCTCGTCCGGTCCAGGAGCTCGCGCAGCAGGAACGCCCCGAGGAAGCCGGTGGCGCCGGTCAGCAGGATCGTCTCCCGTCCGTCCGCCCGCCCGCTCCGCGCCGCCCGGCCCACGGTGATCGCCGGGTCCAGCACGGCCTCCGCGGCGAGGTCCACCCGGGTCCGCGCGGGCGCCCCGCCGGCCGTGCCGGGGGCGTCGGCGGCCTCCAGCAGCGTGGCCACGGTCTGCCGCTCGAAGAGGGTGCGGACGGGCAGTTCCACGCCGAGGCGGCGGCGCACCCCGCTGATCACCCGGGTCACCAGCAGCGAGTGCCCGCCCAGGTCGAAGAAGCTGTCGTCGACGGTCACCCGGGGTACCCCCAGCACCTCGGCGAACAGCTCGCACAGGATCTGCTCGCGGGGGTTGCGGGGCTCCCGGCCGGTGGACAGCGCCCCGAAGTCGGGCTCGGGCAGCGCGGAGCGGTCCACCTTGCCGGTGGCCGTCACCGGCAGGGAGTCCAGGACCACGACCGCGGACGGCACCATATAGCCGGGCAGCAGACCGGCCAGACGGTCGCGCAGCCCGGCCCCGTCCAGGCGGCCCGCCGCGTCACCGGAGGGCACCGCGTACGCCGCCAGGTACGTACCGCCGCGGGCGTCCTTGCGCGGGACGACGACCGCCTGGGCCACGCCCGGGTGGCCGCCCAGCACGGCCTCGACCTCGCCGGGCTCGATCCGGAAGCCGCGGATCTTGATCTGCCCGTCGGTGCGGCCGATGAACTCCAGCTCGCCGTCGGCGTTCCAGCGCACCGTGTCCCCGGTCCGGTACATCCGCTCGCCCGGCGCCCCGAACGGGTCGGCCACGAACCGCTCCGCCGTCAGCGCCGAGCGGTGCAGATAGCCGCGGGCCAGCCCGGCGCCCGACACGTGGAGCTCCCCGGGCACCCCCGGCGGCACCAGGCACAGGTCACGGTCCAGGACGTAGGCGCGGGCGCCCACGGTGGGCCGCCCGATCGGGGGCGTCCCGCCGCCGGACAGCGGTGCGCTGAGCGTCGCGCACACCGTGGTCTCGGTCGGGCCGTAGCCGTTGAGGAACCTCCGCCCCCGCGACCAGCGCCGCACCGTCTCCGCGGACGGCGCCTCGCCCGAGGTGATCAGCCAGCGCAGCGACGGCAGATCGTCCGGTTCCATCACCGACAGCGCGGCCGGGGGCAGCGTGGCGTGCGTGACCCGGTGCCGCCCGACCAGCGCGGCCAGTTCAGGGCCGGGCGCGGTGAGCTCCGCGGGGGCCATCACCAGGGTGGCGCCGGTCAGCAGCCCGCCGCACAGCTCCCACACCGCGCCGTCGAAACTGTGCGAGGCGAACTGCAGGATCCGGCTCGCCGCCGTCACCCCGAACCGCCGCACCTGCGCCTCGACCACGCCGGTGACTCCCGCGTGGGTGACCACGACGCCCTTGGGGCGGCCGGTCGAACCGGAGGTGTAGATGACATAGGCGGGGGACGCGCAGGTCAGCGACCCGAGCCGCTCGCCGTCGGCGACATCGGCCTCCCAGCACAGGCCGACGGCCCGCCGGGTCTCGTCCCGGTCCAGCACGACGGTCCGCAGCCCCGCATCGTCCGGCAGTGGCAGGGACGTGCCGGAGTCGGTCAGCAGGATCGCGGGCCTGGCGTCCTCGGTCATATAGGCGAGACGGGCCGCCGGATAGCCCGCGTCCAGCGGCAGATAGGCGGCCCCCGCCTTGAGCACCGCGAGCGTCGCGACGACGGAGTCCGCCGTACGCGGCAGGGCGATCGCCACGAACCGCTCCGGCCCGGCGCCGCACCCGATCAGATACCGGGCGAGCTGGTTCGCCCGCGCGTTCACCTCACGGAACGTCAGCGTCCTGACGACGCCGGTGCCGTCGTCGTGGATCAGCGCGGTCGCGTCCGGCGTCCGCCGCACCTGCGCCTCGAACAGCTCCGGCAGGTGGCCGAGCGGCGACGTGGGGACGTCGTCCCCGCTCTGCGCCAGCAGCCGCTCCCGCTCGTCGGGCAGCAGCACGTCGAGCGAGCCGAGCCGGCGGCCGGGGTCGGCGGTGACCGCGTCGAGGAGCCGCAGGAAGCGGTGGACGAGGCGCTCGACGGTGGACCGGTCGAACAGGTCGGTGCTGTACTCCGCGACCCCGTCGATCCCCAGCGGCCGCTGGTCGGCGCCGTGCCGCTCCCGCAGGCTCAGCGACAGGTCGAACCGGCAGGCCCCGGTGCCGACCGCCCGCTCCGCCACGCTCAGGCCCGGCAGCTCCGCCGCGCCCCCCGGGGCGTTCTGCATCGCCAGCAGCACCTGGAACAGCGGGTGGTGGGCGAGGCCGCGCGCCGGGGCGAGGGCGTCGACGAGCCGCTCGAAGGGCACGTCCTGATGGGCGTACGCGGCGAGGTCCGTCTCCCGGACCCGGGCCAGCAGGTCGCGGAACGCGGGGTTCCCGGCGGTGTCCGTGCGCAGCACCAGGGTGTTGACGAAGAAGCCGACGAGGCCGTCGAGCGCGTGGTCGGTGCGGCCCGCGACCGGGGTGCCGACGGCGATGTCCGGGCCGGCGCCCAGCTTCGTCAGCAGCGTCACCAGCGCGGCGTGCACGACCATGAAGGGGCTCGCCCCGCAGCCCGCGGCCAGTTCCGTGATCCGCCGGTGCAGCCCGGCGTCGACCGTGAAGTGCAGGGTGTCGCCGCGGTGCGAGGCCACCTGCGGGCGGGGCCGGTCCACGGGCAGCTCGGCGCACTCGGACAGGCCCGTCAACGCCTCGGTCCAGTAGGCGATCTGACGGGACGCCAGACTCTTGGCGTCGTCCTCCTCGCCCAGCAGCCGGCGCTGCCACAGGGTGTAGTCGGCGTACTGCACCGGCAGCGGCTCGGTGTCGGGCGCGGCACCGGCGCGGCGGGCGGCGTAGGCGGTGGCGAGGTCGCGCCACAGCGGCGCCAGCGACCAGCCGTCGCACGCGATGTGGTGGACGACCAGCGCAAGGACGTGCCGGGCGGGGCCCGTGGTGAACAGCCGTGCCCGGACCGGGATCTCGGCCGCCAGGTCGAAGGGGTGCCGGACCGCGGCGGCCACCGCCGCGTCCAGCTCCTCCGGCGCCACCGCGCTCACGTCGAGCCGGGGGCGCACGGCGGCCGTGTCCAGGACCAGCTGCCGGGGCACCCCGGCGGTCTCCGGGAAGACCGTCCGCAGGCTCTCGTGCCGGGCCAGGACATCGCCCAGCGCCGCTTCGAGCGCCGCGCGGTCGAGCTCGCCGTCGAGATCGAGCACGAGGGGGACGTTGTAGGCGGAGCCCGGCCCCTGGAGGTGGTCGAGGAACCACAGCCTGCGCTGGGCGAACGACAGCGGCACCTCCTCCGGGCGCGCCGCGGGCTCCAGCGGCGGGCGGTCCCCGGCCGACGCCTGGCGTACGGCCTCGGCCAGCCCGGCGACCGTCGGCGTCTCGAAGACGGCGCGCACCGGCAGTTCCAGGCCGAGGACGGACCGCAGCCGGGTGCTCAGCCGGGTCGCGGACAGCGAGTGCCCGCCCAGGGTGAAGAAACTGTCGTCGACGGTGACCCCGGAGACCCCCAGGATGTCGGCGAACAGCCCGCACAGCAGCTCTTCGAGCGGATTGCGGGGCGCCCGGCCGCCCTCGGCGGACCCGGTGCCGGGCTCCGGCAGGCGGCGCCGGTCGACCTTGCCGTTCGGGGTCAGCGGCAGGGTCTCCAGCACCACCGTCGCGGCGGGGACGAGGTAGTCGGGCAGCCGCTCGCGCAGATAGGCCCGGACCGAGGAGACCAGCGCGCCGGTGTCCCGCGCGGACGCGGGGGCGTTGACCAGCGAGGACAGCGGCGTGTCCGCCGTCCTGGGCCGTCCGCCCGCCGAGCCCGGCCGACGCGGCGTCAGGAGCACGTCCAGGGTGCCCTCGACGTCGGCGGACCAGGTGGCCGAGGCCCGCAGGCCCAGCCCGTCCGCCAGCTCGTGGAGGCGCTCCAGGGTGTCGGTGTCGGTGTCGTCACGCGCGCTCAGGGCGCGGACCCGGCCCGTACCGCCCTCCAGGGCCCGCAGCGCGTCGGCCACCGGCGCGAGCCGGCTGTCCGACACGCCCGTCAGCAGGACGTCGCCGGCCGGCGGCTCCGCGCGCAGGAGTGCCGCGAGGTCGTCGAGCGTGCAGGCGTCCTGCCCCCACGGCAACTCCCGTACGGACAGGGGCTCCTGCTCCTCGGGGGACAGCTTGCGCAGAACGGCGTCGTAGCGGTAGCGCGTCAGCTCGTTGACCGCGCGGCCGCGCTTCACGCGCACCTCGCTGCCGACCCCGTCCGGCAGGCCGGCCGCCAGCTCGGCGAAGAACGCCGGGTCGACCAGCAGTTCCTTCTCCCGCACCATGCCGTGCTCGACGGCCGCGTGGACGGCGGCGGGGTCGGCCGGCAACTCGGCCTGGCGCAGCCGGACATCGGTGTGGAAGCAGCGCAGCAGCCGCAGGTTGCGGACGTCGCCGACGAACACCGCCCCGCCGGGCACCAGCAGCTCCACGGCCTTGGCCAGCACGTCCGCGAGGTAGTGGGCGTCGGGGAAATACTGCGTCACGGAGTTGACGACCACGGTGTCGAAGAAGCCGGCCGGCAGGTCCGCCGTGTCGTCGGCGGCGCCGGCCCGCAGCTCGACCCGGTCCGCCAGCTCGGCGTCCTGCCGCACCAACTGCCGCAGCGCCTCGATGACCTGGCCGGAGAGGTCCGTGCCCCAGTAGGCGTCGCAGTGCGGGGCCAGCCGGGACATCAGCAGTCCGGTGCCGACGCCGATCTCCAGCACCCGGCGCGGCCGGAGCTCACGGATCCGGGCCACGGTGGCGTCACGCCACTCGCGCATCTGCGCCGGGGGGATCGGCTCGCCGTCGTAGCTGCTGTTCCAGCCGGAGAAGTCCTCGCCGAAGCGCGCCCGCGCGACGTCGCTGTACAGCGAGTCGTAGATCTCCTGCCACTCGCCGACCCGGTCCGTGCCGTCCGCGGGATCCTCGGCGGCGCTCTCCTCCGCGGGGACGACATAGCCGACGAGCCGCTTCTGTCCGGGCCTGTCCTCCCGGACGACGACGGCGGCCTGGGCGACCCCGGGGTGCCCGGCGAGTACGGCCTCGACCTCGCCCGGCTCGACCCGGAAGCCGCGTATCTTCACCTGGTCGTCGCTGCGGCCGACGAACTCCAGGAGTCCCTCCGGGCCGCGCCGCACCAGGTCACCGGTGCGGAACAGCCGGGCACCGGGCTCGCCCAGCGGGTCGGCCACGAACCGCTCGGCGGTGAGCCCCGGGCGGTTCCAGTAGCCGCGGGCCAGCCCCGAGCCGCCGACGTAGAGCTCGCCGACCTCGCCGGGCGGCACCGGCGCCAGCTCGCGGTCGAGTACCTCCGCGCGCATCCCGGCCATCGGCGCGCCGATGGGCACGACCGTGCCCAGGCCGCCGGGGTCGGCCACCCGGTGGCAGGTGGCGAAGGTGGTCGTCTCCGTCGGGCCGTAGCCGTTGACGACCGCCGTCTCCGGGCACGCCAGCAGCACCCGCCGGACGGCCGCGGGGGAGACCGCGTCCCCGCCGGTCCACACCTCCCGCACCCCCAGGAAGCACCGGGGGGCCTCCTCGGCCAGCACCGAGAACAGGCCCGCCGTCACCCACAGCCCGGTGATCCCGGAGTCCGTGACCGCGGCGGCGATGCTCCGCGCGTCCAGGTCGCCGGGCGGCGCGACGACCACCGCGCCACCGCACAGCAGCGGCACCCACAGCTCGTAGGTGGAGGCGTCGAACGCGTGCGGCGAGTGCAGCAGGACCCGGCCGTGCGCACCGCCGCGCCACGCCTGGTCCCGGGCGAGGCCCACCACGTTCTCATGGGTCACGGCGACGCCCTTGGGCGTGCCCGTGGACCCGGAGGTGAACATCACGTACGCCAGCTGGTGCGGGAGCGCGCGAGGCGCCTCGCCGCCCGCCGGCCGGTCGGCGTCCCGCGCGTCCACCGCCACGGGCAGCACCCTGCGCCCCGCCGTGAGCCGGGCGTCCGGTGCCTGGCCCGACGTCAGTACGAGACCGGCGCCCGTCTGGTCCAGGATCCACCGTAATCGGGAGACCGGCTGCCGCGGGTCCAACGGGACGTAGCAGCCGCCGGACTTGACGACCGCGAGCAGGGAGATCACGAGCTCGGCCGAGCGGTCCATCAGCACCGCAACGGTGCCGCCCGGTGCCATGCCCTCCGCCGTCAGCCGCCGCGCCAGCCGGTCCGCGAGGGCGTCGAGCTGACGGTAGGTCAAGGAGGTGTCCGCACCGCTCACCAGGGCGGTCGCGTCGGGGGTGAGGGCCACCTGCCGGGCGAACGCCTCCGGGAGCGTCGCGGGTGGCGCCTCGTCGGACGGTGCGGCGGTGTCGGTGGGGGACAAGGAGCGCGGAGCACCGGCAGTGGGCCGGGGTCGGGCGGAGTGGTGCTGTGCGGACACGCGTCAACAACTCCTCTGCACAGGCTTCCCGGAGCACGACGGCGCCGACAGTCTCCGGTTGGCCGCATGTGGACAGGGCACATCCCTTCGCGGGCGGCATGCACCAGCGAACGATGTGTAGCGATCATGTCGCAGAAACGTCGTGTTACGGACCAGCGCCGTGCATGATCCGGCCGTTCTTATGAATCCTTGCCCAAGGCTGATCGTAACCGTCGGTAAGGCGCAGGTGTGGGTGGGCGAACGGGGCGTTCCGCCGTCGTGGTCCGGGCGGACCACCGGCCGGGGACCGGTGCGAGCTGGAGCGGATCGCCCGTACGCGCGAAGAGCGACAGATTGGCCGGAACATAGACCCGATAACGGGCTCCCGGGCAATTGTCGGGCAAAGCTCTGACAGGCCCCGCCCCACGGTGGGAAGATCGCGCTCGTTTTTGCCGTCACGACGCACAGGGAGACACGATGGAGTCCGCAGGCCCCGGTCCCCAACCACCCCTCCGGTCAGGTGATTTCACCCCGGACACGGGAGTCGTAGCCGAGATGGTCGGCCGCCCGCTGCGCTTCGACTCCGACCGCTACCCACCCGCCACCCGCTACGCCGAGGTCGCCTGCGACAAGGTGTGGCGCGCCCGCGAGAGCCTCGGCGTCGACGCGGGGAGCCGGGAGTCGCTCCTCGCGTTCCTGCGGGAGCTGACCGACCCCTGGGGCGAACTCCCCGTCGGCACACCGCCAAAGGACGCCTGCTGGGTCTCCGTCGACGGCATGCCCATCGAGACCTCGATCGCCTGGGCCGGGCGCAAGGCCGGCGTCCGGCTCTCCCTGGAGTCCCCCAGGGGCCCGGCGAAGCGCCGGATGGAGGACGGCATGGAGCTCACCCGCCGCCTCGCCGGCCGCCTCGGCGTCTCCGTCGACCCCTACCTCCGGGTCGAGGACCTCTTCACCGCCGACGATCCGCAGGGCTTCTTCACCATCGCCCACGCGGTGGCCTGGGTCCCCGGCGGCCCTCCCGCCTACAAGATCTTCCTCAACCCGGCGGTCAACGGCCGGGAGGAGTCCGCCGCCCGCACGGAAGAGGCCCTGATCCGCCTCGGCCTCGAACGCCCCTGGCGCGCCCTCACCGAGCACCTCGGCGGCTCCTACGGCCCGGAGCACGAACCCGTCGCCCTGGCCATGGACCTCGTGCCCGGCGAGGAACTGCGCACCCAGGTCTACATCGCGCACTCCGGCGTCTCCGCCGACGGCATCGACGCGAAGGCCGCCGCCGACCCCGGCCACACGCCCGGCTCCTTCGCCCGCGCGCTCCGGGCGGTCAACGGCCCGGACGACGCCCCGGAATGGAAGCGGAAGCCACCCGTCACGACCTTCACGCTCCAGCCCGGCCGGGCGACGCCGGTGGCCACGCTGTACATCCCGATGATCCCCGTCCACGACAACGACGCGGCGGCCCGGGAGAGGGTGGCGGCGTTCCTGCGGTCCGAGGGCGTGGACGCGTCGGGGTACGAGTCCGTGCTGGGCGCGCTGGCGGAGGGCCCGCTGGAGCACTCCCGCACGCAGAACTTCATCTCGTACCGGGGCGGTGAGACGCCGAGGTTCTCGGTCTATCTGGCGCCGGGGGTCTATCGCGAGGCGTAGGGCTCCGCCCGGGGTCCGGATGTGCCGTGGGCCGACGATCACCCCTGGCACATCCGGCCCCGGTTCCGGGGAAGCGCCCGCCGCCTGAGCGGGTTCGGCGAAGTCCTGCGGTTCGGCGGCGCCCGAAGGGGCGCGGGGAACCGCGCGACAAGCCACGACGCACCCGCAGATGACACACCGGACTTCCGGCGGAGCGCTCAGTCGCGCACCGGGACGGACAGCGTCGGTGCGCCGAAGGACAGCCGCGCCCCCGCCGGGTTGTGCGAGATGTAGAGCGGGTCCACCGAGTCCACGACCAGCGCGAGCCGGTGCCCGGCCGGCACGTCGTAGGCCGTGGCGTAGAGCGGCAGGTCGACCCCGAAGCCCCGCCCCGGCACCTGGTCCCGGAACGTGTACGGCGCGTGGCTGATCAACTTGCCCACGCCCAGCGGCCCCACGTCGTAGAGATAGGCGATCGCCGTCCCCGTCTCCTTGTCGCTCGTCATCGTCGTGTTCACCCGCACACTGCCCCGGATGCGCTGCCCGGAGCCGTACGGACCGGTCTGCCACACAGCGGCGTACGTCCGGGGCAGCAGCGGGACGGACACCATCGGCGGGATCTTCAGGAACTGGTCGAGCGCGTTGGAGAGGATGACGGTGCCGCCGTCCGCGCCCGAGTCGACGCCGGTGCGGATGCTCTGCGCGCCGTCCATCGTCACCGTGTGCCGGTTCCGCTCGACGTCCGGCCAGTTCGCGTACGACTCGTAGCCGCCGCCGGTGCGGGAGGAGATCTGGACGGGCGCCTCGCGGTCGATGCCGTTGGCCTCGCCCTTGAGGTAGTGGTCGAACCAGCGGTGGGCGTGGGTCCAGGTGTCGTTGGGCAGCCCGAGCAGCCCCGTGGCCTCGGCGGTGGCGTGGTCGCCGGGGCGGAACTCCAGGCGTTTGGGCCCGGTCAGCCGCTCGTAGAACTTGGCGTACTGGTCGGGGGTGAAGAGCGAGTCGCCCCAGGCGTTGCCCAGCATCACGGCGGTGCCCTGGGCGTTGAGGCGGTCGACATAGGTGGCGGGGGAGCGCTGTGCGCCCCAGGCCAGCATGTCCTTCTCCTTGGAGAGGTCGTTGCCGAGGAACTCCTTGAGGATGCGCTGGAGTTCGTCGCCCGGTCTGCCGGTGAGGCCGCCCAGGCCCCCGAGGAGCTCGGCGGCCTGCTTGTGCTGGGTGTGCTCGCCGTAGATCGATTCGATGAGGTCGGCCCAGCCGCTCAGCGCGGTGACCGCCTTGACGCGCTTGTCGAAGGCCGCGGTCATCAGGCTGATGCCCGCCCCGTAGGAGACCCCGCCCATGCCGACCTTCGCGGGGTCGGCGGGCGCGTGGGCGAGGGCCCAGTCGATCACCGAGGAGGCGTCGGCGATGTCCTGCGGGCCGGCCGTCTCGATCTTCCCGCCGGAGAGCCAGAAGCCGCGGGCGGTGTAACTGACCACGACATAGCCGGACTCGGCGAGCTGCTTGGCCTGGGCGAGGTATTCGAGCTGGGGCATGGCCCAGCTCGTGGGGAGCACGATCAGGGGGTGGCGGCGGCCGCCGCCGGTGTCCCCGGGGGTGAAGACGTTGCCCTTCAGGGTGATGCCGCCGGAGCCGGGGATGTCGGTGAACCGTACGGACGCGGCGGCGTGGGCCACCGCGGCCGGGCGGTCCGGGGCGGCCCAGGCCGCGGGGGCGGATCCGAGGGCGGTGCCGGCCAGCAGGGCGGCGGAGGCGGCGCCGACGGCCGTGGCGCGCAGGGCCTTGTGAGGGTGTCGCACGGTCACACTCCTGAGGTCGGTGCCGCGCTTGCGGTGCGGGGGGTGCGGCACTCCGAAGCGAAGTGACCCGACGGTAACCTCGATCACTTACCGAGGGTAATGGTCGCGCGAGTTACGCGTGGGTAACGATCCGCCCCGAGGTGCCGCCGACCGCGCTCCGCCGACGGTCCGTCAGGCGCCCTCGCCCAGCCACAGGTCCGGGCCGAAGACCTCGTAGTGGATGTCGGCCGCCGCCACGCCCGCCGCCAGGAGCTGGGTCCGGGCCGCGCGCAGGAAGGGCAGCGGTCCGCAGAGGTAGGCCGTGGTGCCCGCCGGGATGTCGATGAGCGAGAGGTCGGCGCGGCCCGTGCGGTCGGCGGGCCGCTCGGCCTCCGGCTCCTCGTACCAGACGTGCGCGACCGCGTCCGGGAGCTTGGCCGTCAGCTGGAGGAGGTCGGCACGGAAGGCGTGCGTGGACTCGCTGCGGTCGGCGTGGACGGCGATCACCCGGCGGGTGGCGCCGGTGGTCGCCAGGTGGGAGAGCATCCCGATCATCGGGGTGCAGCCGATGCCCGCGGACGCGAGCAGCACGGGCGCGTCGCCCTCCTCCAGGACGACATCCCCGAACGGCGCGCTGACCAGCAGCGTGTCACCCACGCCGAGCCGCTCGTGGAGGTGGTGCGAGACCTCGCCGTCCGGGTCCCCGGTCACCCGCTTGACGGAGAACTGGAGCGCGTCGTCGGGGTGGCCGGAGAGGCTGTACTGGCGGATCTGCCGGGCGCCGTCGGGGAGTTCGACCTGGACGGAGACGTACTGCCCCGGGCGGGAGGCGGGCAGCGGCCGCCCGTCGAGCGGCCGGACGAGGAAGGTGGTGACCTCGGCGGTCTCCTGGATCCGGCCGACGATGCCGTAGGGGACGCGGGTGTCGCCGTCCCGCGCGCCGGCCTCGGCGTGGAGCCGGGCCTCGATGGTGATCAGCGCGTTGGCCATCAGCCAGTAGACCTCGTCCCAGGCGCCGGCGACCGCGGGGGTGATCGCGTCGCCCAGCACCTCGACGATCGCGGCGAAGAGGTGCTTCTGCACCAGCGGGTACTGCTCCCGCGTGATGCCGAGCGAGGCGTGCTTGTGGGCTATGCGCGAGAGCATCGCGTCGGGGCGCGTCTCCGGGTGCTCGACCAGCGCGGTGGCGAAGGCGGCGATGGCGCCCGCGAGTGCCTGGCGCTGGGCGCCGTTGGCCTGGTTGCCCCGGTTGAACAGATCGCGCAGCAGCTCCGGGCGATCGGCGAAGAGCTTGTCGTAGAAGAGCGGGGTGATCTCGCCGATGGCGCCGCCGACGGCGGGGAGGGTGGCGCGGACGATCTCGGTCGACCTGGGGGACAGCATCGGGGCTCCTGACGCTCGACTGAAACTGGTATTCAAGAGTCGTATTTAACGGTGCGGTGCGGCCTCGGGGGAGGCGGTGGGGGTCACTCGCCGGGGCCGGTGCCCAGGCTCAGCAGGAGGGGGCCGGTCGGGGGAGCGGTCAGCTCCTCGACGGTGATCGGGTCCAGGGCGGCGAAGAACGCCTCCTGGGCCTGCCGCAGCGCGCCGCGCAGTCTGCACGCGGCACGCAGCGGGCACGGTGGGTCGTCCTCGCAGCCGACGACGTCGCCCGCGCCCTCCAGCTCGCGCACCAGGCGGCCGATCGAGGCCGTGCGGCCGGCGGCGGTGAGCGCGAGCCCGCCGCCCCGGCCCCGGCGGGCCTCGACGACCCCCAGGTGCTGGAGCCTGCTGACGACCTTGGCCGCGTGCGTGTACGGCACGCCGACCGCGCCGGCCACCTCGCGGGTGGTCGGCGCCTCCTCGTCGCCCGCCACCGCGAGGCGCATGGCGATGCGCAGCGCGATGTCGGTGCCCTTGGTGAGTCGCACGGTGCGACTCTAACTAATTGGAATCTGAGAAACCAATTAAGGGCGGGCGTCTCAGCCGGTCACGGCCGCCTCGGCGGCGGCGCGCAGTTCGCCGGAGGCGATGAGCGCGGTGACCCGCTGGATGTCGGCCGCCAGCGGACGGTCGCCCTCCAGCGCGGGGGAGACCGAGCGGATCAGGTCGTACGCGGCCCTGGTCGGGCCGCTGAGCACCTCGGTGCCGCGCAGGTCGGCGGCCTGGGCCAGGGCGAGCAGGTGGATCGCGGCGACCTGGCGGACCAGCTCCACGACCGTACGGGCGTCCCGCGCGGCGATGGTCGCCATGCTGACCTTGTCCTGGTTGTGCGCCTCGGTCGAGCGGGAGAAGGAGGTCGCGGGCATGGTGTTCTTCAGCGCCTCGGCGGTGAGGCCGGAGGCGGCGATCTGCATGCCCTTGAAGCCGTGGTGCATCCCCGCGTCCCAGCTGTCCGCCTCGAAGTCGGGGATCAGGTTGGGCGTCAGGCCGTTGTTGAACTTCTCGTCCACGACCAGCTCCAGCTGGCGGTCGAGCAGGTCGGCGACGCTGGCGACCGCGGTCTTCAGGGAGTCCATGGCCTGGCCGACGTGGCCGCCGTAGAAGTTGCCGCCGTTGCGGACGACACCGGCGTCGATGTCGAACAGCGGGTTGTCGTTGGTGGAGTTGATCTCGATGTCCACCCAGTTCGTGGCCCAGTCCAGGGTGTCGCGGAGCACGCCGGTCACATGCGGGGCGCAGCGGATGGAGTACCGGTCCTGGATCGGCTCCTCCAGCTCGCGGAAGCCGGCCTCCGACAGCGACGCGTCGCGCTGCGCGACGCCCGGGTCGCGGTCCTCGGGGTTGCCGAGCAGATCGCGGATGGTGAGCGCGCTGCGGCGAGTGCCCGTGTGCGGCTTCTGGTCGAAGATGAACGGCGCGAAATGGCCGGGGTTGCCCTGGAGCACCTGCGAGGCCAGCGCCGTGGACAGGTCCGCCGCGAAGGCCAGCTCCGCGGCGTCGTGGAGGGCGAGCGCCGCGAACCCGGACATGAAGGACGTGCCGTTGACGAGCGCCAGCCCCTCCTTGGCCTCCAGCACCGCCGGGGTGAGACCGGCCGCGGCCAGGGCGTCCGCCGAGCTCTTCTCCTCGCCCTCGTGCAGGGCCCGGCCCTGGCCGGTGACGAGCGCCGCGATGTAGCTGAGCGGGACGAGGTCACCGCTCGCGCCGACCGAGCCCCGCTCGGGGATGGGCGCGAGGATGTCGTGGTTGAGGCATTCGAGGAGCAGCTCGACGACCTCGGGGCGGACCGCGGAGTAGCCGCGGGCCAGGCAGTTGGCGCGGATCACCATCGTGGCGCGGATGACGTCCTCGGCGGCGACCGGGCCGATGCCGCAGGACAGGAAGCGGATGAGGTTCTTCTGGAGGTCCTCCGCCTTCTTCCCGGATATCTGCCGGGTGTTGCTGTCACCGAAGCCCGAGGTCACCCCGTAGACCGGGATGCCGGCCTCGATGACCTGCCCCTTCAGCTCGATCGACTTGAGCATGCGGCGCACCGTGTCCTCGGCGAGGGTCACGCGGGGCGCGTCGTCCTTCCCCCGTGCGGCGGCGACCACATCACTGACCGTCAGAGTATGCCCGTCGATGGGGAGTTCGGACTTGGACCGGGCGTCTGCTGCCGTGGAGTCAAGCATGATGTGCGTAATTCCTTCCGTGGGGGCGGGATGGAGCGGAGCGCGCCGGACCGGCGATGTGCGGCGCCGGTCGTTTCACGTGCCCGTGGGACGCTTATGGCGTGGGATCGGATTTTTCCGGGGAATGCGGCGCGGAGAGGGCGGGGTCGCGCGTTTCGCGGCTCGTGTCCGCGGCGTGCCGACGGCGATGCCGGCCACGCGGCTAGAGCAGAGCGGAGCAGGAGCGGTGCGCGGCTCCGGCCGCCGGGACGGCGGCGTGCTGAGAAGGCATCAGTTCGTCCCCCCGGTTCGAACTCGGCTGCAATGCAGCGGTATTCGAAAACCTATCAAAAGGGCCCGGAGCCACGGCTATGGCCTTGCTCACAGGACGGTAATGCCCGGGAAATGGATCCGGCCGTTTCCCGGGGATCCGGCCAGGGGCCGCGGGCTCCGGCGCCGCGGCCCGCGGCGCTGCCGGTCAGCTGCCGGAGAGCAGTTCGGGCACCCGGGCCGCCAGCGTCCGCATGCGCGGCCCGAAGCCCTCGACGGGGCCGAAGTGCAGCCCCAGGTCCTCGGCGCCGGCCCGGTCCCAGTCCCGTACGCGCTCCGCCACGTCCCCGACCGGGCGCGCGTCGTCGTTCCAGGCGTCCCGGGCCCCCGCCGAGACGTGCTCCCCGCCCAGTTCCCGCAGCCTCGCCCGGCGCGCGGTGAACTCCTCGGGTGTCAGGCCGACGCCCTGCCACATCTCCCCGACGCGCGCGGCCCGGCGCAGCGCCGCGTCCGAGTTCCCGCCGATCAGGAACGGCACGGGCACGGCGGGAACCGGCTGGAAGACGGCGCGTTCGTCGAAGGAGCGGACGTCGTCCGCATACGGCCCGCCGCCCCGCGTATGCAGGTGGCGGACGATCCGCAGGGCCTCGGTGGTACGGGCGCCGCGCGCGGCGAACTCCGCCCCGGCCGCCTCGAACTCGTACGCCTCCCAGCCCGTCCCGACACCCAGCACGAACCGCCCGCCGCTCAGATGGGCCAGCGTGGCCGCCTGCTTCGCCAGCACGAGAGGCTCCCGCAGCGGCAGCACGAGCACCGAAGTGCCCAGAGTGACACGGGTGGTGACGGCGGCCAGGTGCGCGAGCATGGTCAACGGCTCGTACACACCACCGTAGACGGGGCCGTACTCCGCGGGCGGCAGCACATGGTCGGGAAGCCACACCCCGGCGAATCCCAGGGTTTCCGCTTCCTGGGCGAGTTCCACGAGCCGGGACGCGGGCATCGCGGCTGATTCGTCGGGAAGGATGACATGCAGTCGCACAGTGGCTCCTCGGTGAAACGGTGGGACCGATGTCAGCGGCAACATCGCCAATTCACCGAAGATTCCGGGTGAACGGGCTCGAATTCGCATCCCGCGCCCGCGAAATCGAGCCCGCCCGGTGCTTGACCCCGGTGCGAATTACCCGATCAGTTCGCCGCGTACGTGAAACGCGCCGCCGCGCCCACCGCGCTCGTGCCGCCCGCCGTCTCCACGGTCACGTCGACCGTCCCTGTGCCGCCCGGGGAGACCGCGCTGCAATAGTCCGGCCCGCAGGAGGCGTGTTCGGCGGGCCGTCCCCCGAAGCGCACGGTGCCGTGGGCCAGGCCCGTACCGAAGACGGCCACGGCCGTGCCACCGGCCGCCGGTCCGCTCCGCGCGGACAGCTGCCGGACGACGGGCGCGGGCGGATCCGCCGGGCCCGCGCCCGTGTACGTGAACTGCCCGGCCTCCGCGGCCCCTCCCGGCGTGAGGACGTCGACGGGAACGGCACCGGTGCCGCCCGGGGCGACCGCCGTGCACGCGGTGCTCGTGCACGACGTCCGCGCCGCGTCGTCCCCGAACAGCACCAGCCCGGAGTCCAGGCCGAAGCCCGTGACCGTGACGGCGGTCCCGCCCGCCCCCGGGCCGGTGACCGTGTCGACCCCGGTCACCACCGGCTCCGGCGCGGCCGCCGGGGGCTCGGAGGGGCCGTCGAGGGTGTACGTGGAGACGTTGTTCTGCGGGTTCACGTCCTCGGCGTTGGCGACGGTCGCCCTGATCACCCCGGACGGGATGCCGGCCCCCGCGGTGACCTGCACCTTCATGAAGTGGCTCCGGCCGGGCACCATCGTGCCCACGTAGGTGGCGTCCAGATGGCGGCCGTCCGGCGAGACCGTCTCGGTGAAGGTGTAGTCGTAGGGCGTCGAATACATCAGCGCGCCGCTCGTCGTCACACCGGGCGGAAGGTCCACGGTGAGGTGGGTCACCCCCGTGACGTCCTGGGACCCTTCGGACTTCCAGGACACCGAGAAATTGCCGTGGTCGCCGGGTCTCGTCGGGTAGTTGCCCGCCTGTCCCACGGACACGTCGGGCCCCTGGACGGGTTCGCCGGCCGCCGCGGAGGGCGCCGTGACCAGAGCGATCGTGGCGAGCGCGGCCGCCACACAGGATGCTGCTATGCGAGTCATCACATGGCCCGTCATCGCCTGATTCGCCCGCCCCGTTACGGCTCCCGCGTCACGACGGCGTCATCGAGCCACATTGACAGACGGTCACCACGAAGCGAGTCTTGCGACGCACTGACGGTCGAACGGACCGTGGAACGACATCGGAGGCACGGGTGGCACAGGTACACAGACGCGGTGGGCAGTACGGGAAGGCCATGGCGGCGTTCGGCGCGGCCGCGGCCCTGGCGGCCACGGCCGCCACCCCCGCGACGGCGGCCCAGGCCACGCCGGACCGCGGCGGCGAGCGCTACGTCGCCCTCGGTGACTCCTACACCTCCGGCCCCGGCATCCCCGAGCAGACCGGCGGCGACTGCCTCCGCTCCAGCGTCAACTACCCGGCGCTCACCGCCGCGAAGCTGCGCGTCGCGACCTTCAAGGACGTCAGCTGCAGCGGCGCGAAGACCGACGACATGTGGCGCGCGCAGGGTGCCAACCCCGCACAGCTCAACGCCCTGGACAAGCGCACCACGCTCGTCACCGTCGGTATCGGCGGCAACGACATCGGCTTCAGCGACATCATCGGCACCTGCGCCAAGCTGTCCCAGACCGACCCCACCGGCGCGCCCTGCAAGAAGCAGTTCACCAACGCCGACGGCAGCGACCAGCTCACCGCGCGGATCGCCGGCGCCTCGCGGAAGATAGCCGCCGTCCTCAAGGCCGTCCACCAGCGCGCGCCGCACGCCCGCGTCGCGCTCGTCGGCTACCCCTCGATCATGCCGGACAGCGGCATCGGCTGCTTCCCGGCGGTGCCGATCGCGGCAGGCGACGTCCCTTACCTCCGCGACACGGAGAAGGGCCTCAACGCGATGCTGAAGAAGGAAGCGGCCAAGGCGCACGTCCGCTACGCCGACACGTACGGGCCGACGGTGGGCCACGACACGTGCGCCGCCGCGGCGGATCGGTGGATCGAGGGCGTGAAGCCGGAGAGTCCGGCGGCTCCTTTCCACCCGAACGCGAAGGGTGAGTCGGCGATGGCGACGGCGGTGCAGGGGGCACTCGGCGGCTGAGGCCAAGCCTCGATCCACCGGACAATTGCCGGTCCAGGGATCGGACATGAAGACACGGATGCCCTCTGAGCTGGGGTGATGGGACTTCCTAGGGTTCCGTCAAGGCCTGGCCAGGGGGCGCCCCGTTTTGGCGGGGTGGGGGGCTTTCCGAGCGCCGCCGGGATGACCAAGGCCCCGGCATCCAGGCCCGATCCCGGGCAGCCCGGCGTGTTCCTCCCGAACGGTGCCGCCGCGAAGGCCGGGCTCAACCGCGGCATCCCCGAAGCGGGTTGGGGACTGTTCCTGGGAATCCTGGCGCGGAAGGCTGAGAGTGCCGCTCGCCGCGTGATCCCGGTGGACGCCCGCGACACCTCCCGCACATGCCCCGACTGCGGGCACGTCGCCAAGGAGAACCGCGTTACCCAAGCGCAGTCCGAGTGCACCGCGTGCGGATTGGTCGCGAACGCCGACCACGTCGGCGCGCTCGATGTGCGCATCAGGGCCGGGCCGGTCCTCCGCGCGGAGGCTTGGCCACCGACACAGGAAGCCCGCGACTTTGGGCGTGGGTGGAGTCACGTCCACAGCATCGGAGTGCATCCCGACCTGCACTCGGGCGGGGTCAGGACCGATGCCCGCGACGCGTTCGTGATCGCCGGGACCGCCGGGTCCATGCGGCACACCCTGCGCGCGGCGGACCGCGACGACGAGGCGCCGGCCGAGCTGACGATGCTCACCGGCTACGACAACGACCTCGGTGGCCCTCGGCGGTCAGCGGCGGCATCACACGGGCGCAGGCGACGCTCATCACGGCACGCGCGGTCCGCCAGGCTTTACTTGTCCTGCACACCGATCTACTGGAGATGAGTACATGACGCGCATGGCAAGAGGGTTCGACGGAGGGCTCGACGCGGGGCTGCTGTCGCCGGTGCGGGTGGGTGCCCCCGTCGAGGAAGCCGTCGCCGAGACGGCGTGGTTGCAGGCCATGCTCGACGCGGAGGCGGCGCTCGCCCGGGCGCAGGCGACGCTGGGCACGGTGCCGGTGGCGGCCGCCGAGGCCATCACGCGTGCCGCTCGGGCCGAGCGGCTCGATCTGCGGTCCCTGGCCCTGGCCGCGCGGGAGACGGCGAACCCGGTCGTGGGTCTCGTGCGTGCGCTGACGGAGGTGGTGGCGGCCGAGGCGCCGGAGGCCGCCGAGTATGTGCACCGCGGCTCGACGAGCCAGGACATACTGGACACGGGCATGATGCTGGTGTGCCGCGAGGCGATGGGCTTGATCGGCGCCGATCTCGTACGGACCGCCGAAGCGCTGGCCGTGCTCGCCGAGCGGCACCGGACGACGGTCATGGCGGGCCGTACGCTCGCCCTCCACGCGGTCCCCACCACGTTCGGCCTGAAGGCCGCGGGCTGGCGGCAGCTGGTGCTGGACGCCGAGGCGCGGATCGCCGCCGTGCGACGATCGCTGCCGGTCTCGCTCGGCGGGGCCGCCGGTACCCTCGCCGGCTATCTCGAGTACGCGCGACTCGAGGCCGGTGTCACGGATCCCGGCGACTACCAGGACCGGCTCGTCGAGGCGTTCGTGGCCGAGACCGGGCTCGCCCGCCCGGTCCTGCCGTGGCACGCGCTGCGCACGCCGATCGCGGATGCCGCGGCGGCGCTCGCCTTCACCTCGGGTGCGCTCGGCAAGTTCGCGGCCGATGTCCAGGTGCTGGCCCGGACGGAGATCGGTGAGGTCGCCGAGCCCTACGTGGCGGGCCGCGGCGGATCGTCCGCGATGCCCCACAAGCGCAACCCGGTGCTCTCCACGCTGATCCGCAGCGCGGCCATCCAGGTCCCGCCACTGGCCACCGGCTTGACGCAATGTCTGATCGCCGAGGACGAACGGCCGGCGGGCGCCTGGCACGCCGAGTGGCTGCTGCTGCGCGAATGTCTGCGCCTCGCCGGGGGTGCCGCGTGGACAGCCGCCGAACTCGCCGGAGGACTGACACCCCGGCCCGGGCGGATGACGGAGAACCTCGACCTCACCGGCAGCCAGCTGGTGTCCGAGCGGCTGGCCGCCGTCCTCGCCCCGAGCCTCGGCAAGGTCCGCGCCAAGGAGCTGGTGACCTGGGCGTCGCTCACCGCCGAGCGGGGCGGCCTCCCGCTGGGGCAGGTGCTGCTCGACCTGCCGGAGGTGGCCGCGCACTTCACCAAGGAGGCACTGGACGAGCTGCTCGATCCCACCGCCTACACCGGCGTCGCGCACTCGCTGGTCTTCCGCGCGCTCACCGCGGCGCCCGCCGACGGCCCGGAGGCACGGTGATGTCCCGGCTGTCCGCGGCCGGCCGGGTACCGGGCCGGAAGGGCTGACGGTCCGGCCGGTCCCCGCCCGGCGTGCGGGGCGTCGGGCCGGACTCCACCTGCCGTGCTGAGGGGCGTCGCGCCCCCGCCCGGAACGAGGCCGGACCGGGAAATGGCCTGCCGCACTCCGCTTCCGGTTCCCGCAGGCGCCCGAGGGTATGGACGGGTGACCGCCGTACATCCGGGCCGACGGTAACATTATCTATGGAACAACTTGCCCCAGAGCCTGGCTCGGCGGATACTTCGGACCAAGGCCGCACAGCGCCCGCCGCGTGCCCTGTCCGAGCGCGTCGGCCATGCCACTTGGGTGTTCGACCGTGAGGAGTTGACCCATGACTGTCAGTCCGGCCCGGCGCGGTCGAGCTGTGGCGACCCTGTACGCGATCCACGACGCCTTCCGGCGCGACGCGGCACGGCTGATGACGGCGGCGAGCGACGAACACGCCTCGCGGAACCCCGCGGTCAGGGCCGGATGGGAGGTGCTGAAGGGTTATCTGTCGATCCAGCACGGCGCCGAGGAGCTCGCGCTGTGGCCCGCCGTACGCACCGGACTGGCGGCCGCCGGTCGGCCACCCGCCCCCCTGGCCGCACTCAGGGGCGAGCGCGCCCGGCTGGGCGACCTGGCCGAGGAGATCGAGCGCACGCTCTCCGGTTCGCGCCGATCGCCCGTGCGTCCGCACATGGAGGACTTCTGCATCTCGCTGCTGGCCCATCTCGGCCACGAGGAAGCGGAATTATTCCCTCCCGCCCTGGCCCTGCTCGATCGGCGCGATTGGCTGGCCTATGACCGGGAACGCCGCCGCCGAGTGGGCCGCGAGGGACTGGCGTCGTTCTATCCGTGGCTGCTGGACGGCGCGCCCGAGCCCACCCGACGGCATATGCTGCGATTGCTGTCGCCGCCCCAGCGATTCGCCTACCATTTCACCTGGCGGCCACGGTACGAGCGCACAGCCCCGTGGCACTACTCCTCGATGCCGTGACCGGGTCCGAAATCCGTACGGCCCTTACCCGGAACGGCGTTCACCGGTTGGCCGGAGCGCCGGAGATCATTGAAATGTCGTGGTAACTGGCTTACAGTCCTGCGGAGCCCGCCGGTTCTTTCCTGCCCGTTCATGGCTTCGAGAGCAAAGCTTTTCGGCCCGCTCGCCTTGAAAGGTGTGCGAAGACATCGTGGAATTTTCCATTCTAGGCCCATTGCGCGTGAGCGAACAGGGGCGTGACTGCACCCCGACCGCGCCTAAACAGCGGCAGCTCCTGGCCCTCTTGCTCCTGAGCGCCAACCAAGTGGTCACGACGAGCACCTGCATTGACGAACTCTGGGACAACTCCCCGCCGAACTCCGCGCTCTCCACCGTCCAGTCGTACATCCTCCAACTGCGCAGGGCACTGGGCGCGATTCCGCGCATCGGGAGCCCGCAGGCGGCACGACGCGTGCTGGCGACCCGGGACGGCGGCTACATCCTGATCGCCAGGAATGACGAACTCGACATCAACAACTTCACGGCGCTCGTGCGCGAGGGCCGGGCCCGACTGCGCAGGGACGACGCGCAGGCGTCGGCGCTGCTCTGCCGTGCGCTGCGCATGTGGCAGGGCTCGGCCCTGTCCGACGTCCAGGCCGGACCGGTGCTCCGGGCCCACCTGATCGGGCTGGAAGAGGAGCGCATCAGCGTACGGGAGCAGCGCGTCGACGCCGAGCTGCGCCTGGGCCGCCACCGCGAACTGGTCGGCGAACTGAGCTCACTCGCCGCGCAGTGCCCCACGCACGAGTACCTGCACGCGCAGCTGATGCTGGCCCTGTACCGGTCGGGGCGCCGCACCCAGGCGCTGAGGGTCGCGCAGAGTCTGCGGCAGGTGATGCACGACGAGCTCGGGCTCGAGCCGTCCCCCGGCATCCACGGGCTCCACCGGGCCATGCTGGTCTGCGACCCGCTGATCGACACGCACGCGGGCACCGATTCCGTCTTCGACTTCACCGGCGCGGCGCCACCGGGGGTGGTGCCGCCCGACAGCGTGCCGGACACCGCTCTGGCGAATTGCGCGCGTACGGACTACTGCGCGGAGTCCTGACCGCGTTCCGTCCGGTGGTGAACCGCGTGCCGTCCCGTGGTGAGCGGGACGGTCCTGGCCGCGTGGCGGGCAGAGCGCTCCGCCCGGGGCCGTGTCCGACCGGTGGTCCGCCGCCCCGCCGGCGGAGCCGCCGTGTCCCGGCGGGACCCGGACGACGCCCTCGCGCGAGGCACAAGGGCGATGCCGTGGTCACGGAGACGGTCACAGGGACTCGATGTTCTCCCCCGACGGGACGCGGCGACGGCAGTCGAACACATACCGTGCCGCGGAGGCGACGGCTTCGTAGTCGACGGCATCGTGGTCGGTGGTGATGAGGACCGCGTGCGCCTCCCTGAGCTCCTCCTCGGTCAGTTCGACCCGGGTGAGCCCCGGTATGCCGACGCTCTCGGTGACGTGCGGATCGACCACCCGGACGGAGGCGCCCGCCTCGACGAGCATCCGGGCGATGGGCAGCGCCGGGGACTCCCGTACGTCTCCGGTGTTCGCCTTGTAGGCGAGCCCGAGCATCAGGATGCGCGAGCCGGTGACGGTCTGCCGCCGCCGGTCGAGCCCGCGCGTGAGCCGGCTGACCACGTACTCCGGCATCTGGCTGTTGAGTTCATGAGCCAGCTCGACCAGCCGGAACCGCTTGCTCAGGGTCCGCTCGACCCGCCAGGACAGATACAGCGGGTCGACCGGCAGGCAGTGGCCGCCGACGCCCGGACCGGGCGTGAAGCGCATGAAGCCGAACGGCTTGGTCGAGGCGATGTCCAGTGCCTCCCAGACGTTGACGCCGATGCCGGCGGCGTGCGTGGCGAGCTCGTTCACCAGGGCGATGTTCACGTGCCTGAAGGTGTTCTCCAGCACCTTCGCGAGCTCCGCGACCCGCGTCGACGGCGCGAGCACGGTCTCGCGGACGATGGTGGCGTAGAAGGCATCCACCTCCCGCAGTGACTCCTCGTCCACGCCGGAGACCACCTTGGGCGTGGTCTCGAAGGTCCACTCGGGGTTGCCCGGGTCGATGCGCTCGGGGCTGTAGCCCAGGTGGAAGTCGAGCCCGGGGCTCAGCCCCGAGCCCTTCTGCAGGATGGGCGCGAGGACCTCCTCGGTGGTGCCCGGATAGCTGGTGGACTCCAGGATCACGGTGGACCCGGGCGTCAGCCGCGACGCCAGCGCCTCGCCCGCCGCCTCGACGAAGGAGAGGTCGGGCACCCCGTCCAGCAGCGGGGTGGGCACGGTGATGACGGCGATGTCGAAGCCGTCCAGGTCGTCCGGGTCGATGCTCGGCCGGTACGTACCCTGGTCGAGCACGGCGCCGAGCCGGTCCGCGCACACGTCCCCCACGTACGACTCGCCGGCGGCCAGCCGCATCACCCGGGTCGCGTCGGTGTCGTACCCGACGACGTGGTAACCGTGCTCGGCCGCCGCGACGGACAGGGGCAGACCGACGTACCCCTGCCCCATGACAACCAGTTTGGTGGTCATCCAAAACTCCTCAGTCACTCGGAAGGCGCGTGCGCCGGGGCCGCGCCGTGGGCGGAGAACCCGCTCGGAACGCCCCGTTCAGTCGAAGGCGGCACTCGGTCGAAGGCCGCACCTGGGCGGACTTGCCGAAGCCCGGTGCGCTGCCGCGCCCCGAAAGGGCGCGGGGAACTGCGCGACCGGCCGCGAACGGCCCGCGGTCGGAGTACCGGACTTCCGGCGGAGCGCTCAGGCGTAGAACTCGCAGATCGAGTCGGCTACGTACTCCACCTGCGCATCGGTGAGATGGGGCCAGATCGGGATGGCCAGGTTGTGGTCGCTCGCGTACCGGGCTCCCGGCCACTCCCGGCCCTCGGGGGCGTACCGGGCGAAGGCGGGCTGGCCCGGCAGCGGCACCGGGTAGTAGACGTGGGTGCCGATCTCCTTCTCCGTGAGCCAGGCGCGCAGGTCGCCGCGGCGCCGCGCCAGCAGGGAGTACACGTAGTAGCAGCGGCCGTTGCGCCCGGCGGGCGGCGCCAGGAGCCCGCGCTCGGCCAGCGGCGCGAAGCGCTCCGTGTAGTAGTCGGCGATCCGGGCGCGGCGTTCGAGGCGGTCCTCGAAGCCGGCGTGGCGGTGCAGCTGGAAGGCCGCGAGGATCTCGTCGAAGCGGCTGTTCTGGCCGATGTGGTGGTGCACGAAGCGGTGGACGCCGTCCTGGCCGTGGTTGCGCAGCATCCGGACGTGCTCGGCCAGTTCGGGGTCGTCGGTCAGCACGACGCCGCCTTCCCCGGCGGTGCCGAACGCCTTCACCTGGAAGAACGAGAAGACGCCGAGGTCACCCCAGCGGCCGGACGGGACGCCGTCGAGCACCGCGCCCTCGGCCACCGCCGCGTCCTCGATGACCTTCACCCCGTGCTCCCGGGCGATCTTGGTGAGGCGCGGCATGTCCGCCATGATCGAGAACACATGGGCCGGCATGATCGCGCGCGTCCGCTCCGAGATCAGCCTCTCCACGTCGTCCGGGTCGATGACCATGGTGTGCGGATCGACGTCGGCGAAGACCGGCGTCGCCCCGAGGCCGGCCACCGAACTGGCCACCGGCTGGCAGCAGAACGCCGGGACGACGACCTCGTCACCGGGGCCGATCCCGAGGGCCTGGACCGCGAGGTTGAGCCCGCCGGTGCCGCTGGAGCACGCGATGACGTGTCCCGCCCCGGTGGTGAGGCGCAGTTCCGCTTCGAGCGCGGCGGTGCGCCGCCCGAGGATGAAGCGCTGCTCCGGGTCGGTACCCACCTCGTACAGCAGATCTTTGAAGACCTGCCGGTCCTGCTCGAAGAGATCCGGGGGAAAGAAGGGGATCGTCATGTCACCGCCTCCCGGCGTAGAAGTCGGAGATCGTGGCGCAGACCGTCTCGAGCTGCTCCTCGGTCAGGTCCGGATACAGGGGGAGCGCCAGGGTCCGTTCACTGGCCGCCTCGGCGTGGGGGAAGCGTCCCGGCCGGTTGCGCCCCTCGTCCGTGTAGCAGGGTTGCAGCGGGAGCGGTCGCGGGTAGTACGTCTCGGTGCCGATGCCGCGCGCCGCCAGATGGGCCGCCAGCTCGTCCCGCCGCTCCACCTCGAGGAGGTAGACGTAGGAGACCGGGTCGGCGCGCACCGGGCGGGGGACGGTCCGGGGCAGGGCCAGCACCCCGTCGGTCCCGCGCAGCCGTGCGGTGTAGGCGTCGGCCAGCTCGCGGCGGCGCGCGATGTCCCGGTCGAGGCGGGAGAGTTTGGCCAGCAGCACGGCCGCCTGGACGTCGTCCATCTTGCTGTTGGTACCGGAGACCCCGGAGAGGTTGGAGATGCCGGCGATGTGGTCGATGGTCTTGCCCATCCGGCCGTGGTGGCGCAGCACCCCGGCCTTCTCGGCGACCTCGTCGTCGTTCGTGAGCACCATCCCCGCGTCCCCCAGCGCGCCGAGGGTCTTGGTCGGGAAGAACGACAGGACGCCGCCGGTGCCGAGCAGCCCCGCGTGGGTGCCGTCCCACCGCATCCCGATGGCTTCGGCGCTGTCCTCGAGCACCATCAGGCCGTGGCGCCGCGCCAGCTCGGTCAGGGCCGTCATGTCCGCGAGCTGGCTGAAGAGGTGCACGGGCAGCACGGCGCGGGTGCGCTCGCCGATCACGGCCTCCACGGAAGCGGCGTCGAGGCCGTAGTCGCCGTCCGTGGTGATGTCGGCGAAGACCGGTGTGGCCCCGGCCATGCTGACCGAGGACGCCGACGCGAAGAAGGAGAAGGCGGGAACGACGACTTCGTCGCCCGGACCGATGCCTGCCGCGCGCAGCAGAATGACCAGTGCGTCGGTGCCGCTGTTCACCGCCACCGCGTGTTTGGCACCGGTGTATTCGGCGAGGGCCCGCTCCAGTTCGGCCACTTTCCTGCCGTGGGAGAACTTGCCCCGGTCGAAGACGTCGTCGGTGTGCCGGGCGATGAGGGGCCAGAGGGAGGTGAAGGACTCCGTCTGGTCGAAGAACGGAACAGGCGGATCCTGGTGTTGAATTGAGGGGATCGGCATGGGAATGACGCTACGAAGAGGAGAAGTCCTCGCGCTACGGGCAAGAAATTGCCGCCACCGCGGACGGGTTAGCAGGAACGCCGGACTTCCCTGTCATCCGCTCGGGCATGCCGGAGCCCCCGCACGACCGTTCTGTCGTGTCGAGGGCTCCGGCGGGCGGAACGGCATTCCGCTCAGCCGGCGATGACCTGGGGTCCGCCCGCGGGCGCTCCTCCGTCCTCCATGCGCTCGGCGAGCTTGAACGCCTCCTCGATGAGGGTCTCCACGATCCTCGATTCCGGCACGGTCTTGATGACCTCGCCCTTCACGAAGATCTGGCCCTTGCCATTGCCCGAGGCCACCCCCAGATCCGCCTCGCGCGCCTCGCCGGGACCGTTGACCACACAGCCCATCACCGCGACCCGCAACGGCACTTCCATGCCCTCCAGGCCGGCCGTCACCTGGTCCGCGAGCTTGTGGACGTCCACCTGTGCCCGCCCGCAGGACGGGCACGAGACGATCTCCAGCCGGCGCTGCCGCAGGTTCAGCGACTCCAGGATCTGGATGCCGGCCTTGACCTCCTCCGCGGGCGGCGCCGACAGCGAGACCCGGATGGTGTCGCCGTTGCCCTCGGAGAGCAGCGCGCCGAAGGCCACCGCCGACTTGACCGTGCCCTGGAACGCCGGGCCCGCCTCCGTCACCCCCAGGTGCAGGCGGGGTTGACGGGTACCACCCAGCCTGGGTCCAGCACGGTCACCCCGAGACCCCGCCCGGACAGCTCCTCGGCGGCCGCGAGGCAGACGGGCGCCATCGCGCCCACCGAGACGAGCAGGACGTCCACCGTGCCGCGCGGGCGGGCCGGTACGTCCATCCCGGCGAGCACGTCGACCGGCTCCACTTCGGCGGCGGGGACCGGCCTCTTCGGGTAGCGGACCGCGGTGGGGGCGTCCTCGACCTCCAGCGCCTCGCGGAGTTGCCTGCGCAGCGTGCGGGACACCGCCGTGACGAGGAAGTCGCGGAACTCCCCGGCCAGTTCCGCCGGCCGGTCCGGGGCGAGCGCACGCAGGCTCGCCGGGTCCGTGACGGTGTGGAGCAGGGTTGTCTCCCGCGGGGCTGCCGAGGGGGCGACCGGGTCAAGAACCGGAGCCAAAACGCACCTCCATGCCGGGCCGGAGCCCGAGTTCCGGGCCGGTGGTCGTGGTGTCGACGGCGATCAGCACGTTGTAGTGGTTGGGGAAGTGGCAGGCGTCGAAGCCCAGTACGGTGCCCACCGGGCGGCCGTCGATCCGCACCTCGTCACCGCGGTCGAGCACGCCGCCGGTGCCGACCTCGACGAAGCCGAGGAAGCCGACGCGGTCGACGACCGCGCCGGGCGTCGTGTCGTGCTGGTCCGTGGTCACCAGTTCGTGGATCTCGCCGCGCCGGACGCAGCGGCCGGCGAATTCCTCGAGTCTCATGCCGCGGTCGTCGCGGCGGTGGGTGAGGATCTTCACCAGGCTGCCGTCGACCGGGCGTTTGGCTCCGTCCTCGGCCGGGTTCACCGGCGGCCTCCCGCCAGGGCCGCGCCCGCTGTCGCCGACTCGCGGCGGTAGACCTCGGCGACCAGCTCCAGTGCGGCGAGGCCGCCCTCGCCGCGGTCCTCGCCCGCGCGCACCGCGGCGGCGAAGTCCCGCAGGACTCCGGCGTATTCGTGCCACAGGGACTGCTTGAAAGCGGGGTGGCCGGCCAGCATGTCGGCGGTGTGGACGGTGCCGTCGGCGAGGCGGACCTCGATGTCCTTGCGCTCCCCGGGGTACGCCCAGTCGAGCACCACGCGCGCGGTGGCGCCGGCCGTGGAGCGCAGCAGGACGGTCGCCCGCCGGTCGGTGCCTCCGGCGTCCCGGATGACCACGGCATCGGTGACCTCGGTCGGGCCGATGAACTGCCTTACGGTGTCGAACGCGTTGGGACCGTTGTCGGCCACGCAGCCACCGCCGCACCGCCGGGGGTCGAGATACCAGCGGTCCGTGCCCGCGTGTTCCTCGATCTTCTCCAGATAGCGCACGGTGAGCGAGGCGACGGGTGCCGCGCTGCCGGCGATCCGCCGCAGCAGGTCCAGCGCGTTGTCGTTGTAGCGCCGGTGGAAGGAGGTGAACAGCACCGTGCCACGCTCCCGGGCCGTACGGACCAGGTCGCGCCCGTCCTCGACGCGGGTCGCGAGGGGCTTCTCCACACAGACCGCGAGACCGGCCGCGAGCAGATCCGCGCAGACACCGGCGTGGGCGTCGTTGGGCACGTTGACGACGACGGCGTCGAGACCGGCTTCGGCGATCATCGTGCGGTGGTCGGTGTAGCACAGGGCGCGGCCCTCGAAGGGGGCCAGCGCCTCGGGGCGCAGGTCGCAGACGGCGGCCAGCCGCAGGTCCGGCAGTTCGTCGAACGCCGCGACGTAGAAGCGCGAGATGACGCCGAGGCCGACGATGCCGATGCGCAGCTCGGCCGGATCGTCCTTCATCACGGTCATGACGGTTCTCCTTCCGGGGCGTCGATGCCCAGGGCGGCGGCGACGGAGCGGATTTCGGCATACAGCTCGGGGGTGATCCCGACGCCGTGGGCGAGCGCACCGGCGCTCAGTTCCGCTTCGCGCGCGCCGGGGTAGCTGACGGGTGCGTTCGCGTCGAGCGGCGGGCAGTCCACCAGGGCCTGGAAGAGGCCGGCGGCGTCCTGGAGGAAGCCGTCCACCGGGCGGAGCGCGCCGGGGGCCACGGCCAGGGCGAGGAAGCCGATGTCGTCGTCGCGCCCGGTGGGTCCGCCGTGGCCGGTGTGGGCCTCCTCGGCGGGTCCGAGCCCGGCGCCGGGTACGAGCGCGGCGAGGACTTCCACCAGCAGGGCCAGCCCGTATCCCTTGTACGCCCCGGTCTCGGGGCGGCCGCCGAGCCACAGCGGGAAGCCCTCGCCCCGGTCGAGGGCGCCCGGGTCGGTGACCGGCCGTCCCCGCTCGTCCTGGAGCCAGCCCTCGGGGATGGAACGGCCGGCTCGCGCGGCCTCGCGGACCTTGCCGGTGGGCACGGCGGTGGTGCTCATGTCCAGGACGAACGGCGGCAGTCCGGGGCCCGCCGGTGCGGCGATGCTCATCGGGTTGGTGCCGAGCATCGCGGCTCGCCCGCCCGGCGGCCGGGCGATCCGCTGGCGTCCGCAGTTGGAGGCGAGGATGCCGATCAGATTGCGTTCTGCCAGCCGCCGGGTGTGGTGGCCCGCGCAGCCGAAGTGGGTGGCGTTGCGGACGGAGACGAGCCCTATTCCGGAGTCGGCGGCCCGTTCGGCGGCCAGGTCGAGTGCCTCGCTCGCGGCCCACAGGCCCAGCGCCTTGTGGGCGTCGAGGAGCAGTGCGGCCCCCCGGTCGGCGAGCACTTCGGGTTCGGCATCCGGCAGCGCCCTGCCGTCGTCGAGGAGCGGGAGGTAGAGGCGGGTGAGGTTGGCGAGGCCGTGGGAGCGCATGCCGCTGAGGTCGCCGTAGACCAGCGCTTCGCCCGCGGTACGGGCCCGCCGGGGCGGCACGCCGCGGCGCTCGAACACCTCGGCCGCGAAGGCGACCAGGGACGCGTGGGGGACGCGCACCGCCCTGTCCGGGCTGCCTCGGCCACCGGCCGTACGCTCCGTGGGGGCTGTGGGGGCTGTGGGGGACATGGCTGTCATGACGGTTCCTCCGTTGCCTGGGCGAACTGCTTCAGGAGTGAGGTGATGCCGGTGGCGAACTCTTCGAGGCTGTGGGCTTCGGCGAACTCCCCGGCCGCATGGGCGTGGTTGGCTTCGAGGTCGCCGGGGCCGTAGACGGCGGTGTACGCGTCGGGAACGCCCTGCATCCAGATGGCGTCGCAGGTGCAGGCCGGCCAGTCCTGGGGGGCGTACGGGATGCCCGCTTCCTGCCCGAGCAGGCGTTCGGCCCAGGAGGAGCGGGGGGAGTCGCCGTCCAGTGCGGGGAGCCCGCGCTTGAGCCAGCGCAGGGTGGTGACGGTGTGGGCGTCGGCGGCGGTGCGGGCGAAGTCCGGTTGCCGGCCGAAGCGCTGGGCGAAGGCGTCGAGCGCTTCGGGCAGTTCCCTCTCCAGCGCCTCCGTGAGGGTGCGGCCCGCCGCCGTGGTGGCGTAGGCGAGGTTCAGCAGGAGCTGCCCGGTGCCGTACACCTTGTTGTGCATTCGGCCGGTGTGCAGCCCGGCCACGCACACCCGGCCGCCCTCGGCACTGCCGGGAAGCCGCTCGGCGAGGTGCTGGGCCAGGAAGCCCAGCAGGACGCTGGCGTTGTGGCCGCCTTCCGGGCGGTCGTCGATGGAGTCCTGTCCGGTGATCTCGACGAGGGCGGTCGCGGCGGCGGTGGACCGGGGCACCAGGTGGGACCGGGTGGGCTCGCAGAAGATGTTGAGCCTGCCGGTGTAGCCGCTCTCGACCAGCGGGCGGGTGCCGAAGACGCCCATGGCGCCGCCCTCCTCGCCCGCGACGAGCTGGACGAGGACGCCGGTGTCCCGCCCCAGCCCGGGTACGGTCTCCACCGCTCGGCGCAGGCCGGCGAGCAGGGCGACGGCCGGGCCCTTGGCGTCGATGGCGCCGCGGCCGTGGAAGCGGCCGTCCTCGTACCGAGGGGGTTCCCAGCCGGCCACCGTGTCCAGGTGCGCGTTGAACATCACGGTGTGCTCGGGCGGCAGGGGCGGGCCCAGGCGCAGCACCATGCTCGGCTGGCAGCGCAGGAAGTCCGGCATCAGCGCGGCGGCTTCGCGCACCGTGGCCGGGACGCCGCCCCGGTCCAGGACCGCGGGCGCGGGGGCCTCGTGGTGGACGACGGTGAGGCCCAGGTCGGCCGCCGCGTCGGCGTAGGTGCGCTGGGCCTCCCACAGCAGCGGGCGCGGCCCGTCCTCGCCGGTCTCCAGTGGCCCGGCAGTGGGGAGTTCGATCAGCCGCAGCAGCAGTTCACGCTCGGCCGGGAGCAGTTCGACGCGGGTCATGCGGCACCTCGTCCCAGGCCGCCGGCCAGTCGCTCCAGCTCCCGGCCGTAGGCGACGAACGCCTCCACGCCGGAGCGGCCCGTGGTGGTGAGGGACTCGTGCGGACGGACGTTGATGTGCGGCTCGATGGACCAGACGCCGGTGTAGCCGTGGTCGAGCAGCAGGCGCAGCGCGTCGCGGACCCGGCAGCGGCCCCGGCCGGGGAGGGTGTAGCGGGTGTCGTCCGGGGTGCCGAGGGCGTCCTTGACGTGCACGTGGGCGACGTAGGGCGCGATCTCGGGCAGCAGGTCGTACGCCTCGTAGTCGTAGGCGACGCCGTTGCCGGTGTCGAAGAGCAGCCTGAGCGCGGGGCTGTCGACGTGCTCGAGGAGTGTGCGCATGCGGTCCGCGCGGGTCGCCGCCCAGCCGGCGCAGTTCTCGTGCAGCAGCACGAGTCCGGCGTCCTCGGCGCGCGCGGTGAGCTCCCTCATGCGGCGGAGCACCTCGCTGCGCCAGGCGTCCTCGTCCAGCCCGTCGTTGGGGTAGGACATGACGCGGACGAAGCGGGTGCCGAGCCGGGCGCAGCGCTTGCCGAGGATGTCGAGTTCCCGCAGGTCCGCAGCGAAGTCCGCGGTGACCGGCCGGGCCCAGTCAGCGATGCGGGAGTCCACGCAGGCGGCCCTCAGCCCGGCGTCGGCGAGGCGTACGCAGAGGTGCTCGAAGCCGTTCTCGTCGAGGTCGGCGACGGCGGTGCCGTCCACGGTGCGCAGCTCGACGGCTCCCCATCCCAGGGCGGAGAGCGCGGCGATCTGCTCGCCGAGTGAGGTGCCCGCCTCGTCGCCGATGCCGGACAGCTCGATCCCGGGCGGGAGCAGGGGGGAGGGGCGGGTCTCAGCCGACACGGAGCCCTCGCCCCCCGGTGTGCGTGGTTTCGCCCGCGTCCGTCGCGACGTGGTTCTTCGCCTGGTCCAGGGCCTCGACCACCCCGGCCTGGAGGGCGAAGTCCGCCGCGAAGTCGGCGCCTTCGGCGAAGCCCCGGTAGGTCTGGAGGAGGCAGGCGTCCAGGGCCTCGTCCGGGAAGATCTCGTACTGCTCGGGCAGTCCGATGGGCGTCACCCGCAGGTGGGCGTACGAATCCTCGCCGCTGACCGGATAGTGGCCGACCGCCGTGCCGGCGTCGAAGCCGAGCACGATGCGGCGCTCCCGCAGGGGCGACGCGAGGTCGGTGGAGATCCGGCTGACCGCGCCGCCGGTGTGTTCCAGGGTCAGCCCGGCCGTGCCCATCCTCGGCACCACGGCGCCGCCCACCCTCGCGTCGGTGCAGGACGCCGTCGTCACACGGCCGGCACCGGCGAGGCGCAGCACCACGCCGACGGAGTGCGGGAGTTCGACGTCGAAGGCCGTCGGATGGCTCGGGGTGCTGAGCGATCTGCGCAGCCTCGGCTTGTGCTGGTGCACGGTGATATGGCGGAGCCGGCCCAGGCTGCCCGAGCGGACGAGCCGCTCCAGCCGTTCGGTGAGCGTGCTGTGCAGCCAGGGCGCGACCACCGCGAGCCGCAGGCCGTACTCGTGCCGCAGCAGGCGCATGGCGTCGACGACGGCGCTGTCGGTGCCGATCGGCTTCTCCACCAGGAAGGAGCGGAAGCCGAGTCGGGCCAGTTCCCGCAGGACCTCGACGCGCTCCGTCGGCGGGCTGCAGAGGTGGACGACGGTGACGGCGGGGTCCAGCCGTGCGCGGGCCTGGGCGAGCGAGGGCACGGTCAGCAGTCCGGGGACGGGTGCCGTCGGCAGGATGTCGTAGCCCAGGGGGTCGTCCGGCGCGAAGAGGCTCCGCGCGCCCGTCGCGGCGGCCTCCTCGCGCAGCCTGCGCAACACGGGCAGGTGGAGTTCTCGCCCCGATCGTCCGAGCCCGACAAGCAGTGTGTGCAACACCGGGAGCTCCTCCCGTAATTCACTGGTTTTGGAGGGCTCACGCTAGGCCGCGCAGGGCCTGCCGGTCCTTAGCAGATAACTGTCTGTGCCCCTGCCTCCGGCGCACTCAATTGCCATAGCCGGTGGGCCTGTCCGCTTCCTAGCGTGGGAGTGCGATTTCCGGTGGCGAGATTCTCGAGGGAGAGGTTCCATGACAGCTGACGCAATTCCGGCCGGTGACGTCAAGGAGTACGTTTTCGATCCGGCGTGGGAGCGGGAGACGGAGCGGCTGCGCACCAACGAGTCGCTGTGGGACCCGGGTACGGTCGAGCGCCTGGAACGGCTGGGCGTCACCGAGGGCTGGTCGGTGCTCGAGGTGGGCGCGGGGTCCGGGTCCATCGCCCACTGGCTCGGACAGCGTGTCGGTCCGTCCGGCCGGGTGGTCGCGGCCGACCTGGCGGCCGACCGGCTGGGCTGGATCGAGGCGCCCCATGTCGAGGTCGTGAGGACCGACATCCGTAGCGACGAGCTCCCCGCCGCCTCCTTCGACCTGGTCCACTCCCGGATGGTCGTCCAGCACCTCGAGGACCGGCCCGCGGCGGTCGCCGCCCTGGTCCGCGCGCTGAAGCCGGGCGGAACGCTCTTTCTGGAGGACACCGACTCCCTGACGCTGTTCCGCAGTTCGGTCTCCGAGGGCTTCCTGCAGGACATCCGCGTGGCCGGTTACGGCCTGATGCGCCGCTCGGGCCACGAGCCGAGGGGCGGCCACTTCGATCTCGAGGCCGTGTTGGAGGCGGGGCTCGAGGACGTCTCGGCGGAGGGTCGCGCGGTGCTGGTGTACGGCGGTTCGGAGCAGGCCAGGCACTACCAGCTGTGGCTGGAGTTCCTGCGCCCGCGCCTCGTCGCCGAGGGCCTCGTGGACGGTGCCCGTATCGACGAGGCGCTGCGCGAGATGGCCGATCCGGCGCACCGCTGGCTGTCGCAGGTGCTCATCTCCACCTGCGGGCGCAGGCCGCTCTGAGCCGCCCGTCCTCCTCCACGACGAAAGGCGGCCGATCGATGTCCGCGGTCAGCACGGTGTCACCGTCAGGCGTCACGGGGCGTCTGAGGGTCTACGCGAAGCTGGGAAAGCTCTCCTTCTACGACTACTACTTGGCCGCCTTCGTCGTCTGGACGGCGTTGCCCGGTGCGCTCCTGTGGGACGGCCGCACCTGGTCGGTCCTGCTGCTCCACACTGTCGGCTATGTCGGCGTGGTGGCGGCCACGGTCGCCCTCGACGACGTGACCGGCATCCGGGACGGCAGTGACGCGCGCAACTACTCTCCCGAGGACGGGACGTTGCGGGACCGTTCGCGCAAGCCGCTGCTGAGCGGTGCGCTGACGGTGCGCCAGGCAGAGCTGTTCGGCTGGGGCGCGGCCGTGTGGGGCGCGGTCTTCTGGGGGATCGCGCTGGCCGTGGCGCCGGAGCGGTCGCTGTGGGCGTGCGTGACGCTGGCGGCGGTGCTCGCCAGCAATGTGCAGTACTCCTACGGGCTCAAGATCAGCTATCGCGGCGGGCAGGAGCTGATCCTGCTCACTCCGGGTCTCGCCGTGCTCGTCCCCTATGTGCTGCTGACCGGGGAGGCGACCGGCCTGGTCGTCCTGGAGACCTGCCTCGTCGGGCTGTGGAGCCTGCTCGTGTCGCTCTACTCCAACATGAACGACGTCGAGGGGGACCGGCTCGCCGGCCGCCGGAACCTGGCCACGCGCAGCTCGGCCGCCGGTTACCGGCGGATGGTCGCGGCGATCCATCTGCTGGAGCCCGCCGCGCTCGTGGCCGCCATCGCCCTGGATGCCGTACCGGTGTGGTTCGCGGCGCTCGCGCTGCCGCTCTGGGCCGTACGGGCGCGTCAGGCGCACGCGGGGCTCGTGCGCGGCGACGTCCTGGTCGCCCGTGTCCTCGGTATGAAGCTGCACCGCTGGGGCGTGCCCGTCCTGGTGGCCGCCAACGTGCTGGCCCTGCACACGTGATGACCGTCGCGTCCATGAAGCACCTTGCACCGCAACCAACTTCGGTGCAGACTGTCCCGCAACTCTGAAACACCCTGTTCCATAAAATGTGAGCGCGCATCACCCCTGACGGCGCGCCGCCTGACAGGAGATTACCGACATGCTCGACAGGCTAGCGAGGCTGATCCTTCCCCGGCCAAAGAAGATCTTGTTGGCCGTGCTGGTCATCGTCCTCTGCGTGGGCGGCGGTTCCATGGGGCTCAACGGCCGTCTGACCATGGGTGGTTACGAGAACAACGACACCGAGTCCGCCAAGACCCAGTCCGCCCTGGAGAAGGACTTCAAGCAGGGCCGGACCAATCTGACCATCCTGGTCAAGGCCGACCGCGGCGTCGACGACCCCGCCGTCACCGAGGCCGGGCTGAAGCTGACACGGCGGCTCCAGGAGAACAAGGACCTCAGCAATGTGGCCTCGTACTGGTCGACCGGCAAGTCGCCCTCGCTGCGCGGCGCGTCGGGGAACCAAGCGCTGGTCAGCGGCACCATCCTCGGCGACTTCGACAAGGTCAACGACCGCGTCAAGGGCCTGAAGGACGAGTACACCGGCAAGGTCGACGGCCTGGACGTCAAGCTCGGCGGCCTGGCCCTGATGAACTACGAGAACACCCAGCAGGCCGCCAAGGACGCCGGGCGCGCCGAGGGCATGGTCTTCCCGCTGGTGCTCATCGTCCTCGTGATCATCTTCGGCTCGCTGGTGGCGGCGTTCCTCCCGCTCGCGGTCGCCCTCGGCACGCTGATGCTGGTCTTCGGGCTGCTGTTCGCGCTGACCTTCGTGTTCGACGCGAACAACCTGCTCATGAACATCACCACCTTCCTCGGCCTCGGCCTCGCGATCGACTACAGCCTGCTGTTCATCACCCGCTACCGCGAGGAACTGGGGAAGAACGGCGGGCAGACCTCGGAGGCCATCCGGGCCACCATGCGCACCGTCGGCCGCACCGTGACGTTCTCCGCGGTCACCCTGGCCATCGCGTTCCTGTCCCTGATGGTCATTCCGTTCGGCATGTTCCAGTCGATCGCCGTGGGCGGCACGCTGACCACCCTGGTCGCCGCGGTCGCCACGCTGGTCATCGTGCCCGCGCTGCTGGCCTGGACCGGCCCCCGGATCGACAAGCTGCGCCTGATCCGGCGCAAGCCGCGCCCGGCCGCCGAGGAGGGCCAGGGCTTCTGGCACCGGCTGGCGGTCGTCGTCATGCGGCGCCCCGTGCCGCTCGCCATCGGGGTCCTCGCGGTCATGGCGTTCCTGGCCTCACCGGCCGTCGACCTCAACATGCGGCTGCCGGACGAGCAGATCCTGCCGAAGAGCGCCCAGTCGGCCCAGGTGGCCAGGTCCGTGCAGCAGGACTTCAACAGCCGTGAGGCCCAGGCGATCCAGGTCGTCGGCCGCGGCATCGGCTCGCCCGCGGGGCACACCGGCGACATCGCCGCCTACGCCACGAAACTCTCGGGCCTGCCCGACGTCGCCCGGGTCGACGCGCTGACCGGCTCGTACGCCGACGGCAAGCAGGTCGCCCCCGCGACCGACGCCTCCAGGCGCTTCGCGAGCGACGGTTCCACCTACCTGTCGGTGGTCCCGGCGGTGGACGGGCTGTCGACCGCCGGTAAGGACATCGTCACCCACGTCCGCGACGCCGGCTCGCCCTTCCCGGTCACCGTCGGCGGCCAGCCCGCCATCTCCGTCGACACCTTCGACATCCTCAAGGACAAGCTCCCCTACGCCCTGGGCATCGTCGGACTCGGCACATACATCCTGCTGTTCCTGCTCACCGGAAGCCTCCTGCTGCCGCTCCTGGCGATGCTGCTGAGCGCGCTGAGCCTCAGCGCCACCTTCGGTTCGCTGGTCTACGTCTTCCAGGACGGCCATCTGCGCGGCCTGGTCGGCGACTTCATCAACACCGGCGCCATCACCTGGACCACCCCCATCCTCGTCGCCGCGATCGGCTTCGGCCTGTCGATGGACTACGCGGTGTTCATCCTGTCCCGGGTCAAGGAGGAATACGACCGCACCGGGGACAACCAACTGGCCGTGGCGACAGGCCTGGAGCGCGTCGGCAAGGTGGTCACCTACGCGGCCGTCCTGCTGTCCCTGGTCTTCATCGTGATGATCACCTCCGGGATCAGCTACCTGAAGGCGCTCGGCCTGGGCCTGCCCCTGGCCATCCTGCTGGACGCCACGCTCATCCGGGGCATCCTGCTCCCGGCCGCCATGCGGCTGCTGGGCGACCGCAGCTGGTGGGCGCCCGGCCCGCTGCGCCGCTTCCACGCCCGCTACGGCATCAGCGAGGAGGGCGCGGCGCAGACTCCCGTTGCCGCGGCGCGGGTGGACATCGGCGCCACCACCAGCCGGCTGTGAGTTCCCCCGGCTCACAGTGGCAGGGGGCCCGTACACCGACCGGTGTACGGGCCCCCTGCGCGTGGCGTCAGTTGCCGGCGAGCCAGGCGTGCACGCGCTCCACCGCGAGGGCGGAGGAGGCGACCGCCGCCTCACTGCTCGGCCGCAGATACAGCCAGTCCCCCGCGTACTCGACGGGCTGGGCGGCCCTGGAGACGAACGCCTTGCGCAGTGCCAGCGCGGCGGGCGGCGCCTCCGGCAGGCCGTGACGCCAGCGGATCACCCGGTGGCCCACATACGCCGCCCGCAGACCGTCGATGAAGCGCTCGCTCTCGTCGAGCGCCCGTTCCAGGACCTGGTCGTCGGGCAGGTCGTAGACCTCGCGGGCCCTGCGCGGCGAGACGAGCAGGGTGACCAGGCCGCGCCCGGCGGGCACACGGTGCGAGCACTTGTTGTGCTCGACCGTGCCACCGGACAGCAGCGAGTCCTCGCCCGCCGCCATCACGAACGCGTACAGGCGCGGCTGCGATCCGCTGCGCCGGGGCTCCAGCGGCCGGTCCAGCATGACGGCCACCCGGATCATGGAGCTGAACGTCGACGCCTCCAGGAATGCCCGCTCCTCCTCCGGCAGATCCGGGCGCACCGAGGCCACCTCCGGCGACGGCAGCGTGAGCACGGCCGCGCGGGCGGTCAGTTCGGTACCGTCCGCGAACGCCAGCCGCGCGCCCCTGCCGTCGCGCTCCACCCGGGTCACGGGCCTGGACAGGTGCACCTTCAGCCGCTCGGCGAGGGCACGGGCCATGGTGTCCTGGCCGTCCCGGTAGGTCTGCCAGTGGTAGATGCCCCTGGTGCCCTGCATGATGGCCAGCAGCGGGGCCACGGCACTGCGCTCGGGCCGCCAGCCGAAGGCCGCGGACGCCACCGGGCCCAGGCACCGGTCGACCAACTCCCCGCCGTGACGGGCACCGTACCCGGCGAGCGTCAGCTCACCGTGGGGGGAGTCCTCCGGCCGGTCGGGGTCGACCCGGCCCGAACGGCGCCCGCCCGCCGCCATCATCCGCACCAGCTGGAGCCGCCCCCGCCAGGACATCCCGGCACCGCTCAGCAGCGACTTCGGATGCCCCACCCAGGGGTGGGTACGGCCCTCGCGCCACAGACCCACGGGGTGCTGGATGCGGTGCAGCGCACCGTCCCGCTCCAGGCCCAGTTCCCGGATGAACTCCCAGGTGGCCGGGTAGCCGTTCGGGGCGATCGTCTCGGCCCCGCAGTCGATCGTGTAGCCGTCGACGCGGGCGGAGCGCATGCGCCCGCCTGGCTCGTCCGCGGCCTCGAACACCTCGACCCGGTGGCCCTCCCCGGCCAGCCGGTAGGCGGTGGTCAGTCCGGCGATGCCGGCGCCGATCACGGCGATGTCGATGTCGGTCACTGCTGTACCTCCCGGAGAACGGCCGCGCTCCCGGAGCCGCGCGGGCTCCGGGAGCGCGGGGAAACGGTCAGGTCCAACGGCCGGTGCCGATGGACTCCTTGGTGCCGAGCACCTGCTCGCGCAGGTCGTGGCGGCGCACCTTCCAGGTGGCCGTGCGGGGCACGTCCTCGAACGCGACGAGCCGCGGCTCACCGAGCGGTGGCAGGCCCTCGCACGCGGCACGCCAGTCGTCCGGGTCCAGCCGTCCGTCGGTCGTGCACAGGACGGGCACGGGCAGCTCGCCGGGCACGCCGAGGACGGTCACGTCGGACACCCGGGGCAGCCGGTCCAGCAGGACGCTCTCCAGCTCGATGCCGCTCGTGCCGGGGATGGTGTCCACTTCGCGGTCGACCAGCCGCAGCCGCCCGAACCGCCCGGCCTCGCCGACGTCGCCGGTGTTCCACCAGGTGCCACGGGCCTTGTCCCGCCAGCGGTCGGACTCCCCGAGGTAGTCCAGGCAGCGCGCCTTGGTGGCGACCATCATGATGCCGGGCCTGTCCCGGGGCACCGGGCGGCCGGTCTCCACGTCGACGACGCGCACCTTGTTGAAGCCGGGGGACGGCCAGCCGATGTCGCTGGTCACGGCGGTCCCGGCGCGCCGGGACCGCATCCGGCCGCGGGTGAACAGCGTGAAGCACACCGGCCCCACCTCGCTCTGGCCCCAGCCCTGGAGCCACACCGGGAAACGCCTGCCGGACGCCTTGAGGAACGTACGGACCGTACGCGGGTGCACCGCGTCGAAGGTGCCCACGTACAGCCGGACCCGGCGGAACAGCTCCGGCCTGGCGAGGGCCAGTTCCTCCCACTTCTGGAAGATGTTGGGGCATGCCTCCAGCGTGGTCGGCCGGTGCTCGTCGAGCATCCGCTCGGCGACATCGGTGCCGTGCCTCGAAATGATCACGATCTTCTCGGGGGCCAGCACGAACTGCCCCAGCACCCAGGAGACGATCCTGCCGTGGGCGAAGGAGACCGACGTGGCGGCCACGTCCCGGTGCTTGCTCGCCAGCACGGGGAAGCGGATCCGCTCCATCCGGGCGATGCCGCCGAGCATCGTCCCGGCGGAGTGGACGACCAGCTTCGGCACCCCCGTCGTCCCCGAGCTGTGCATGATGAGCATCGGGTCGTCCCGGCCGGCCAGGCGCACGGACGGCGCCTGCGCCCCGTCCAGATCGGCCAGGGCCAGCGCACCGGGCGGCGCGCCCTCGCCGAGCTCGCCCAGCACCACCACCCGCGTGCCGGGGCCCGCCAGTTCGACCCCGGCGGCAGCGGCGCGGGCGAGCGGCCCCGGCGAGACGACCAGGACCGTCGGGGCGAGCCGGGCGATCATCACCCGGTGCGCCTCGGGCGTGTTGACGGCGGAGATCGTCGCGGGAACCGCGCCGAACCGGGCCGCCGCCGCGGCGGCCAGCGTCATGTCCAGATGGTTGTCCTTCACGATGGCCACCCTGTCCCCGCGCCGCGCCCCGGCCGCGTACAGCCGGGCGGAGAAGTCCCGCACGGTGTCGGCGAGTTGCTCGGCCGACAGGCGTGTCCCCCGGTCCGGGGCGATGTCGAAGGGCCGGTCGAGGCAGGCGACGGTCTGGCGATCCGCCTCCGCGTGCCAGTCGAACAGCACTCCCAGGTTTGTCGGATGCTTACGGAACCGCATTTTCAGCACTCCCCATCAGGAATGACATTTGTGAGCCGGCAATGGCTCGGAATGCCATGGGGGCTCACCGCTTAAAGAGTTCACCAAAATAGGGAACGAACCGGGCGCGCGGCCATGGCAAGCCACCTGACAAGTTCCGCCCGGACGGCTAGCAATAATCAGCCGCTTATGCGCCCTCGCCCGGACCGGCAGAATCGCCTCCTGATCCCAGTCCGATGACACCTGATCCCAGCAATAAGTGGTACGGGGAATGGAGACCTGACATGAGCGGCACACGCCTCGACCTGTGCCTCATCGGGGCGGGCCCCCGCGGCCTCTCCGCCCTGGAGCGCATCTGCGCCAACGCCCGGCTCCCGTCGGCGCCCCGCCCGGTCGCCGTGCACGTCGTCGACCCGTACGCGCCCGGCCCCGGCCGCGTCTGGCGGACCGGCCAGCCCCGCGATCTGCTGATGAACACCGTGGCCTGCCAGGTCACCGCCTTCACCGACGAGAGCGTCGAGATGGCGGGCCCCCGGGAGAGCGGCCCGAGCCTGTACGCATGGGCGCGGCGCTTGTCGCGGTACGGAGACGAGCAGGCCGGACCGCACGATGCGCCCGTCCTCGCGGAGGCCCGGTCGCTGGGCCCCGACTCCTACCCCACCCGCACCCTGTACGGCGCCTATCTGGACTGGGTGTTCCACCGCGTGTCGGCCCACGCCCCGGCGGGCGTCACCGTCCACGTGCACCGGCGGACGGCCGTGGCACTCGACGACGGCCCCACGGGCACCCAGACCGTCACCCTGGACGACGGCACCCGGATCACCGGACTGCACGCGGTCGTTCTGGCCCAGGGCCACCTGCCGCTCCAGCCCTCGGAGACGGAGACCGCGTTCGGCGTGTTCGCCGCCGGGCGCGGCCTCACGTATCTGCCACCCGCCAACCCCGCCGACGTCGACCTCACCGCCGTCGCCCCCGGCGAGCCGGTGCTGCTGCGCGGCCTCGGACTCAACTTCTTCGATCACATGGCCCTGCTGACCAGCGGCCGCGGCGGCCGCTTCGTACGGAGAGCGGGGCGGCTGGTCTATCTGCCCTCCGGCCGGGAGCCCCGACTGCTGGCCGGCTCACGGCGCGGGGTGCCTTACCACGCGCGCGGCGAGAACGAGAAGGGCGCCTCGGGCCGTTGCGCCCCCCGACTGCTCACCGCGGAACTGATCGCCAAGATGCGGGCCCAGACGGCGGGCGGCACGGGGCTGGACTTCCGCACGGACCTGTGGCCGCTCGTCGCCAGGGAAGTCGAGACGGTCTACTACACGACGCTGCTGTCCGCCCGCGGACAGGGCGCGGACGCCGGTGAGTTCCGCGAGCTCTATCTCGCCTCCGAGGACGCGGACGGACAGCAGGAGCGCCTGCTGAGCCGCTTCGGCCTCCTCCCGTACGACCGCTGGGACTGGCACACCCTCGAACGGCCCTACCGGGACCTGGAGTTCAACGGCCCGGATCACTTCCACCGCTGGCTGGCGGACCATCTGCGCGCGGACATCGCCGCGGCACGGGCCGGAAACGTCACCGATCCGCTCAAGGCGGCCCTGGATCTGCTGCGCGACCTGCGCAACGAGATACGCCTCGCCGTCGATCACGGCGGCCTGGACGGCGATTCGCACCGCCGCGACCTCGACGGCTGGTACACCCCCCTCAACGCCTACCTGTCCATCGGCCCGCCCGCCCGGCGCACCGAGGAACTGCTCGCCCTGGTCGAGGCGGGCCTCGTCCGGATCGTCGGCCCCCGCATGCGGGTGTGGTCCGACCGGCCCTCGGGCCTCTTCGCCGCCGAGTCGCCGGCCGTCCCGTCGTCCCGCGTCCACGCCCGCGCGCTCATCGAGGCCAGGCTGCCGGAGACGGATCTGCGCCGCACGGCGGATCCGCTGCTGCGCCATCTGCTCGCCACCGGCCAATGCCGCCCGTACCGCATCCCGTCCGCGCGCGGCGACGGCTACGAGACCGGCGGCCTGGCCGTCACCGGGCGCCCCTACCGGGTTGTGGACGCCTCCGGCCGCGCGCACCCCCGGCGGTTCGCCTTCGGGGTGCCCACCGAGGCCGTGCACTGGGTGACCGCCGCGGGCATCCGGCCCGGCGTCGACTCGGTCACCCTGGCCGACTCCGACGCCATGGCGCGCGCCGTCCTCGCCCTGGACGCCCCGCCCCACACCGACGCGGCGGCACCGCCGACGGGCCGCGCCCGCGGTCGTTCCCACAGCCGTCCTCGCCACCTTGTCCGCAACCGCACGAGCCCCGGGAGTGGCCAGTGAACGCCATCGGTACCCCCGCACCCACCCGCAAACGGATAGTCCTGGCCGAGCCACGGGGGTTCTGCGCGGGCGTGCGGCGCGCCATCGGCATGGTCGAGCGGGCGTTCGAGATCCGAGGACGTCGTCTTCGCCCTGCCGGGCAGCCTGTCGGCGCCCTGACCGGACCGGACCCCGGGTGGCCGGGGAACCGTGGGATCGGGTCGCCCCGGCCCCAGCCGTCGTTCCCCGGCTCCGTCAGCCCGCCCGCTGCCGCATGACGCGGGCCACGTGCACCCGGGACGGGCACTCCAGCTTGTTCATGACCTGCCGGAGATGGTTGACCACCGTCCACTCGGACAGCTCGAGCGTGCGGGCGATCTGACGGTTCGTCATTCCTTCGGCCACCAGCTCGGCGATCTGGTACTGGCGCGGAGTGAGCCCGGCCGGGCGGACGGCGTCCGCCTCGGACTCGTCGGCGGCCTCGGGCGCGGACGGCACGGACAGGGCGAGCGCGAGCGCGGACTCCAACGAGAGGCAGTCGGCCGGCGGTTCCCCTTCGGACACCGGCACCGGGTCGCCGTCCGGCGGCACACCGTGCCGCTCGCGCAACGTGCGGGCCGCTCCGAGCACCTGCCGGACGAGCTGTCGTCCGGCATCGCTCCGGTCGGGCGCCGCCCGGGCCGTGGTCTCCAGTGCCAGGACCACGTCCGAGGGGCCCCCGCTGTGCAGCAGAAGCAGCTCCATCGCCTCGCGGACCGCGCCGTGCGCCGCCGCGCACCGGCCCCGCAGCAGCCTGACCCTGGCCAGGTCGACCAGCGCGAGGGCGCGGGCGTACGGATCGTCGAGGGAGCACAGATCGTCGAGGGCCCGGAGCAGCGGCTCCTCCGCCTCGGCGTCGCCCAGGCCGGCCAGGGCCAGCGCGAGCAGCCGCCGGGCGGCTGCGGCGCCTCTGACCTCCCGCCGTGCGTCGAGCGTCGCCACGGCGCCCTCCGCCAGGGCCACCGCGCCGCGCAGGTCGCCCGCCCGCCGCGCCAACTCGCCCAGGAACACGGCGGCCTTGGCGCTGCCGCCGGGGACCCCGGCGCGTTCGTACAGCTCGCCGGCGCGGGTGAGCAGCTCGCCGGCACGCTCCCGGTCCCCGCCCACCATCGCCCAGCGGCCGGCCGTCCTGAGTGCGTCGGCCAGGAGCGGGGTGAGCCCGTCGTCCTGCGGGTCGGCCGCCCGGAGCGCGGCGAGCGAACGCTCCAGCATCACGGCCGCCTCGGGCAGCAGATGGTGGACGGTCAGGGCGTCGTCGAGCGCGAGCAGGAGGCGCACCACTTCGGCATGGGCGCCCCCGGCCTGTAGTCCGTGCACGGCCGTGCGGATGTCCGGCAGCCGGGTCAGGACGAGGTCCAGCCAGCGCGACCGCCGCTCGGCCGCGCACAGCCCGCTCTTCGCGACGGCGGCGAACCGTGTGTAGTGGTCCATGTGCCGGGCGCGGGCCTCGGCCGACTCCTCGGGGGACCGGGCGAGCTGCTTGCGGTAGTGGCTGCGCACCACGGCGAGCATCCTGAACTCCGGCTCGCCGTCGGCGCGTTTCGCGCTCACCAGCAGGCTCTTGTGCACGAGCGAGTCCAGCCGCCCCGCGGCCTGCATCCGGCTGAAGCCCCCCAGGCGCTGCACCGTCAGCAGATCGACCGAGGACTCGCAGACTGCCAGCCGCCGCATCAGGGAACGCTCGTCCGACGTCAGTGCCCGGTCCCCCCAGGAGAGTGCCCCCGGGACCGACTGATGGCGGGTGGGCACATCGAGTAATTGGCTGCGATACGGGAACTCCCCGCTCCGCAGCGCCTGGAGCAGCTCCGCCGTGCCCATCGTGCCGACGGCCCGCGCCGTCACCTCGATGGCGAGCGGCAGGCCGTCCAGCGCCTCACAGATCTCGCTGATGTTCCGCAGGTCGCCGCCCTGGAGGACGTCCCTGCGGTAGTGGGCCCCGACCCGGTCCAGGAACAGCCGCGCCGCGACGGAGATGCCCGTTCCCCGGCCGCGCGGCCGCACCGGCAACGGCGCGACGGGGAAGAGGCGTTCCGCATAGACGTTGAGGGAGGAGCGGCTGGTGAGCAGGACGCGCAGCCGGGGGCAGAGGCCCAGCAGGGCGCCGATGCCGGGGGCGAGCAGCGGTGCCACCAAGTCGCTGTTGTCCAGGGCGAGGAACACCCTGCGGTCCCCGATCCACGCCCCGATCCGGTCCGGGGACGGTACGGCCGCGTCGGACATCCCGAGGCCCGAGGCGACCTTGCGCCAGGCGGCCAGCGGATCGCCGGTCGACGCGAGGTCCACCCCGACGACCGCGTCGGCGGCGGACGGTACGACGGTGGCCAGCACCACCGTCGCCAGCGCGCTCTTCCCCACCCCCGCCGGCCCGGTGACGGTCAGCAGCCGGACTTCCGGCAGGTGCAGTAGCCGGGAGAGCTCCGCGATGTCCCCCTCCCTGCCGTACAGCCGTGCCCCATGGTGCACACGCACTTCTCCACGAACACCGCAGTCCATGAGCTGGCTCACGATTTACTCCCATCAGCAAATATTTTTGCCTAAAGCAGGTAATAACGTGCAGCTGGCAGCCCGACGGAGGCGTCCCCCACCCCCGGGCATCAGAAGAAACACCTGCGCCCCCCACTTCGTGGCACAAGATGTTCCATAGATGATGCCCGAGGATTCGCGGGGCGCTTCGTGCCCCGCAGGTGTTCCACTGGAGAACCAATCAAGATCACGGAACGGCGCCTTCAGGTTCCGGTGCCCACCCTCAGCCCGTCGATCCGTGCGCCTTCAGGAAATCGTCGACCAGCTCGGGAACATAGCCCTCGCCGAAGGTGCCGCCCTCGACCAGCCTCCGGAAGACCAGCGGCCCGATGAGCCGGTCGACCGCCACATCGGTGTCCAGCTTCCCGACGATCTCCCCCGTGGACTTGGCCTCGTCGATGATCTCGCGCAGCATCCCCGTCCCCTTGCGGCTGCAGGACTCCAGGACCGCCGCGTACCGGGGATCGAGGGGCGCCTGATCGATGATGACCCGGAGCACCCGCTCCCCCTTCGGGTTGCGCAACACGTCCAGGAACGCGTTCAGTTCTCCGATCAGGTCGCGGCGCAGATCGGCCGTGCGCGCGCCGTGCTCCACCTGGAACAGGTCGGCCAGGAGCTCCTGGATGAGCAGCGCCGGCTCCGGCCAGTGCCGGTACAGCGTCGTCCGTCCGACACCACTGCGCGCGGCGACGGACACATGTGTCACCTCGGCCCAGCCGCCCTCGATCAGCAGGTCACCTGCGGCGGCGAGCGCCGCCGCCCTATTGCGTTCCGCCCGCGGGTCGGGCCCCCGGCCCACCCTGCCCTTCTCTTTGGTGCTGCTCCCGGTCATGGGTCACGCCTCCGTTCACCGACTACTTCTATGGAACAGCTTGCACCACAAATGGTCTGAGCGAAACGACCTTGGCGGCCGGGCCCCACCGGGCCGGCCCCGGTGGAGCGGCGTGGTGCGCGCCGCCCCCGCCGGGAGGGGGCCAGACATTGCCCTCCGGCGGGAGGGGGTGGGCCCGGAGGGTGGGGTTCTGGAACGCGGTGCGTTGTCACGGCACGCCATACGCGAAACGGCACCCGCACCGCGTTCCAGGTTCCCAGCCCGGAGGACCCACCCCCGGCACCATCCCCAAACCAAAGCCCGGCCGGCGATTGAGGCCACCCGAACCGCAACCGCCGCGCACCCGCATCCGGCAACGGAAGACGCCGTCCCACGACAGGCCCGTACCCGTGGCGCGCCCAGCGAGCCACGGGTAGGCTCCGGTGCCCGTCCGTCCGCAAGGAGGTAGGGATGATCCGCGCGAGAACGACCCGCCGCCTGCCCGTGCTCGCCGCCACCGCCGGCCTGATCGCCGGCCTCGGCATCGCACCCGCCACCGCGCAAGCGCAAGCGAACCCGCACCCGCACCCACCCGCCAAGACCCCCGTAGCCGTCGGCCACGGCGGCGCCGTGGCCAGCGTCGACGCGGACGCCTCCGCCGCCGGCATCGACGTGTTGCGCAAGGGCGGCAACGCCGTGGACGCCGCGGTGGCCACCGCAGCGGCCCTGGGCGTCACCGAGCCGTACTCCGCCGGCATAGGCGGGGGCGGCTACTTCGTCTACTACGACGCGAAGAGCCACCGCGTCTCCACCATCGACGGCCGCGAGCGCGCCCCGCTCAGCGCGGGCAAGGACCTCTTCCTGGAGAAGGGGAAACCGCTCCCGTTCGCCGACGCCGTCACCAGCGGCCTGAGCGTCGGCACCCCCGGCACGCCCGCCACCTGGGACACCGCGCTGCGCTCGTGGGGCAGCCGGTCCCTGGGCCAGGTGCTGCGGCCCGCCGAACGCATCGCGCGCACCGGCTTCACCGTCGACGCCACCTTCCGTCAGCAGACCGCGGACAACCAGTCGCGGTTCAAGGACTTCCCGGCCACGGCGGCGCTCTACCTCCCCGGCGGCCGCCCCCCGGCCGTCGGCAGCACGCTGCGGAACCCGGACCTGGCGCGTACGTACGAGCAGTTGGGCCGGCAGGGCACCGGGGCCCTCTACCGCGGCGACCTGGGCCGTGACCTCGTACGGACCGTACGCAAACCCCCCGTCGACCCGAAGTCGCGGCGCGTCGCGCGCCCCGGTGACCTGACGGAGCGGGACCTGCGCGCGTACGCGACGAAGGAGCAGGCCCCGACCCGTACGAGCTACCGCGGCCTGGACGTGTACGGCATCGCCCCGTCCTCCTCCGGCGGCACGACCGTCGCGGAGGCACTCAACATCCTGGAGCACGGCGACCTCTCCAAGGTGAGCGAGAAGACCTACCTGCACCGTTACATCGAGGCCAGCCGGATCGCCTTCGCCGACCGGAACCGCTGGGTCGGTGACCCCGCCCAGGAGAAGGTGCCCACGAAGGCGCTCACCTCGAAGGCGTTCGCCGCCTCCCGCGCCTGCCTGATCTCGGACGACCACGTCCTGACCAGCCCGCTCGCCCCCGGCGACCCCCGGCGGCCGGTGCCCTGCGGTACGCGCGGCAGGGCGGCGGCCACGCCGTACGAGGGCGACAACACCAGCCACCTGACCGTCGCCGACAGGTGGGGCAACGTCGTCGCGTACACCCTCACCCTCGAACAGACCGGTGGCAGCGGCATCACCGTGCCCGGCCGCGGGTTCCTGCTCAACAACGAACTGACCGACTTCTCCTTCGTGCCCGTCACCCCGGGCGTCCACGACCCGAACCTGCCGGGGCCGGGCAAGCGGCCGCGCTCCTCCATCTCGCCGACGATCGTCCTCGACCACGGCCGGCCCGCCTTCGCGCTCGGCTCGCCCGGCGGCGCGACGATCATCACGACCGTCCTCCAGACCCTGCTCAACCACGTCGACCGCGGCATGCCCCTGGTCGACGCGATCGCCGCGCCCCGCGCCAGCCAGCGCAACGCCACGACGACCGAGCTCGAACCGGCGCTGTGGAACAGCGCGTTGCGCGGCAAGCTGGAGGCCATCGGCCACGCGTTCACACGGAACCCGGAGATCGGCGCGGCGACGGGCGTCCAACGGCTGCCCGACGGCCGCTGGGTGGCCGCCGCGGAGCGGACACGCCGCGGCGGCGGCTCCGCCCTGGTCGTCCACCCGGACGGCCCGCTGTCGAGGCACTGACCACGACCGGGGCCCGAAGCCCCGGTCCGGGAAGGGACGGGACCGTCGCGTTCTGGACGCGGATACAGGCCATCGAGACGGCCGTGCACCGCTGGGACGCCGAGCACGCGCTCGGCGCGGCCCGGCCGCTCGCGACGGAACTCGCCGCGGCCGCCGTCGCCCAGAACTTCGAGGAGATGGCACCCGCCCGGCGGGCCCGGCGGCAGCTCCCCCCGGCCGTGGGCGAGCGGTTCCGGTTCCGGCAGACGGACGGCGACGGCGACTGGGCCGTCCACTTCGACGGCGCCGAGGTCAGGCTCACCGAGGGCGAAGGCCCCGGCGCCGACGTCGAGTTGGCCGGCACGGCGTCGGACCTGGTGCTGTTCCTGTGGCACCGGGTCCCGGCGGACCGGCTCGACGTGACGGGGGACCGCGGTGTGCTCGACCGCTACTTCGCCCTCGTCCCTCCCCTGTGACCGCCGGGCCCGGCGCCCCGCACGTCACGGTAGGTTGACGTGCGGGCCCGTGTCGTCTGCCGGGCCCACGGTGAGCACCCAGGAGATAGGCAAGGCATGTTCGAGCGGATGACGATGAACGCGCGGATGACGGTCATACGCGCCCAGGAGGTCGCCCGGGAGCTGGAACACCCGTGGATCGGCAGCGAACACCTGCTGCTCGGGCTCTTCCGTGAGAACTGCACGCCGAACGCGCTGGTCCGCTACGGCATCACCGCAGACGCCTGCCAGGAGGCGCTCGTCGCCGAGGTGCGCGGCGGTGCGGGCCTGTCCGCGACGGACACGGCGGCCCTGCGCGAGTTCGGCATCCTGCTGCCCGCGGACACGGCCCCCGGGCCCAGGCAGCGGCGGTCGCTCTTCGGCCGCCGCAAGGCGGAACCGCAGGAGGACCCGGCGGCGGTGCGTGACCGGCAGTTGCGTCAGCACCTGCCGTTCACGCTCAACGGCAAGAGGGCGCTGGAGGAGGCGGGCGACGTGCCCGTGTCCCAGGGCGACAGCCGCATCGCGCCCGAGCACGTGCTGTACGGCATCCTCGCCCCCGAGGACGAGGTGATCGTCCGGATGTTCCGTCGGCTGGGCACGGAAGCGAAGGCCGTGCGGGCGGAGGCCCTGACCGACCTCGTGCGGTACTACGCCGCGTAATCCGCGCCGGCGGCCCGCCTCCGGCCCTTCCCGAGCTGCCGCCAGACCGCCCGCGCCGCGTGGTGCCCGCACATGCCGTGCACCCCGGGCCCGGGCGGCGTGGACGAGGAGCAGATGAAGACGTTCGGGCGGGCCGTCGTGTAGGGGACCCGCGCGAGCTTGGGGCGGATCAGCAGCCGCAGCCCGGCGACCGAGCCGGCGGCGATGTCGCCCCCCACGTAGTTCGCGTTGCGGGTGGCCAGCTCCGGCGGTCCGGCCGTCGCACGGGCGAGCACCAGATCGCGGAAGCCCGGTGCGAAGCGCTCGATCTGGCGCTCGATCACCTCGGTCGCGTCGCCTTCCCAGCCGTTCGGCGCGTGCCCGTACACCCAGAACGTGTGCTTGCCCTCCGGTGCCCGCGTCGGGTCGACCATGCTGGGCTGCGCGGTGATGAGGAAGGGCACCGCGGGGTCGCCGCCGTGCAGCGCGGCGCCGAGGGCCGCGTCGATCTCCCCGTACGTCGGCCCGACATGGACCGTGCCCGCGCGGCGCGCGGCCTCCGACGCCCAGGGCACGGGCCCGCTCAGCGCGTAGTCGATCTTGAACACGCCGGGGCCGTAGCGGAAGTTCCGGTAGGCGTCGCCGAGCCCGGCGATGCGGGCGAGGGCGGTGGGCGAGGTGTCGAAGACGTACGCGCGGGCGGGCGGGAGGTCGTCGAGGCGCTTGACCTCGAAGCCGGTGTGGAGGGCGCCGCCCTGTTCCCGCACGTACGAGCCGAGGGCGTCGGCGATCGACTGCGAGCCGCCGCGCGGCACCGGCCACCCGCCCGCGTGCGCGGCGAGCGCGAAGATCAGGGCCATGCCGCCGGTGCCGAAGCCGGTGAGCGGCGCGATGCCGTGGGCCGCGAGCCCGGCGAACATCGCGCGGGCCTTCGCGTCCTGGAAGCGGCGCGTCAGCAGCGCCGCGGGCTGCGCGGCGAGCAGGCCGAAGCGCGCGTACAGCACGGGGTCGCGCGGCAGGCCGTCCCACGCGGTGCGCAGGAAGTCGGCGGCCACCGTGTCCCACCGGCCGCGGAAGGGCGCGACCAGCCGCCGGTACGTGCCGGCGTCGCGCGGCCCCAGCGACAGCGCCGTCTCCCCGACGCTGTGGGAGAGGACGGCGGCGCTGCCGTCGGGGAAGGGGTGCGCCATCGGCACCTCGGGGTGGATCCACTCCAGGCCGTGCCGGTGCAGCGGCATCCTGGTGAAGGCGGGCGAGCCCGCCGCCAGCGGGTGTACGGCCGAGCAGGGGTCGTGGCGGAAGCCGGGGAGCGTCAGCTCCTCCGTGCGCGCGCCGCCCCCGATCGCCTCCGCGGCCTCGAACACCTCCACGGCCAGGCCCCGGCGGGCCAGTTCGGCCGCCGCCGTGAGCCCGTTGGGCCCGGCACCTACGACGACCGCGTCGAGCATGGTGGGCACCGGACGCAACTCCCCTCGTCCCCGTGGATCAGCCGGCGGACGCCAGCAGGCCCAGGATATGCCGGAGCGTCACCTCGTCCCGCGCGGCGGCGAACGGCAGGGCGTTGCCACCGGCTATCCGGAACGGCTCGCCCGCGACCGTGCCGCTCGCCCCGCCGGCCTCGGCGACCAGCAGCAGCCCGGCGGCGTGGTCCCAGGCGTTCTCCCACGAGAAGGCGAGCGCGTCGATGTGACCCCGTGCCACGTTGAGGTATTCGAGCCCGGCCGAGCCGCAGGGGCGTGGCGCGACGCCGTCCGTGCGCAGGGCGGCCAGCACGCGCTTCTGCTCGTCGTTCGTGAAGTCGTAGTGCGAGGTCGCCACTTCGAGGACCTTGCCGGGATCGGGCGAGCCGGAGCGCAGCGGGGTGCCGTTGAGCGCCGCGCCGCCGCCGCGGCGGGCCGTCGCCATCAGGTCCAGGGCGGGCGCGTACGTCCAGGAGGCGAGCAGCTCGCCGTGGTGGGCCAGGCAGACGAGCGTGGTGAACCCGGGGTCGCCGTGGACGAACTGCCGGGTGCCGTCGACCGGGTCCACGATCCACACCGGGGCGCTGCCGCGCAGCGCGTCGAGGATGCCGGGATCGGCGTGCACGGCCTCCTCCCCGACGACGACGGATCCGGGCAGCAGGGCGGTGAGCGAGGCGGTCAGGTGCTCCTCGGCGAGCCGGTCGGCGACCGTCACCAGGTCGTGCGGGCCGTTCTTCTCGACGATCTCGTCCGCGGCGAGCTGCCGGAAGCGCGGCATGATCTCGGCGGCGGCCGCCTTGCGGATCGCCTCCTCGACGTGGTTCAGATCACCTGCGAGAAATTCATCGATCATGCGTCCATCGAACCACGCCCCACCGACATCCGGGGGCGTGGTCATGGCCACAGGATGTCTTCCGCGTGAACGGACCTCGCGGTCAGCGGCCCACCGCGTAGCCCTGCATGCCCCGCGGATTGGCGGCCGCCGACAGCACGCCCGTCTCCGGGTCGCGCGCCACCGCGCACAGCCGCCCCTCCGACCAGGGTGTGGCGACCGTCACGTCGTGGCCGCGGCGCCGCAGCTCCTCGACGACCCGCTCCCCGATCCGGGCCTCCACCGTGACCGAGCCGGGCCGCGTCGCGCGCGGGTGGAAGGAGCTGGGGAAGGACTCCTGATGCCAGTTGGGAGCGTCGATCGCGCCCTGGAGGTCGAGCCCGCCGCGCACGGCGGGGCGCAGCGCGGCCGCGAGGAAGAAGTGCAGCTGCCACTGGTCCTGCTGGTCGCCGCCGGGTGTGCCGAAGGCCAGCACCGGCTCGCCGCCGCGCAGCGCGAGGGACGGCGTCAGGGTCGTGCGCGGCCGCCGCCCGGGGGTGAGGGAATTGGGCAGCCCCGCCTCCAGCCAGGTCATCTGGAGCCGGGAGCCGAGGGGGAACCCGAGCTCGGGGACGACGGGGTTGGACTGGAGCCAGCCGCCGCTGGGCGTCGCGGAGATCATGTTGCCCCAGCGGTCGACGACGTCGAGGTGGCAGGTGTCGCCGCGCGTCACCCCGTCGGGGCCGACGGCCGGGTCGGCGCCGTAGGCGAGGGTCGGCTCGCCGCCGCCCGACGCCAACAGCGCCTCCGCCGCGCCGACGGGGGTGAGCGCGTGCTCGGGCAGCCGCGGGACGCGGCCCCCGGGGCTGCCGGGGCGCAGGTCGTACGACGCGGAGTCGCCGATCAGGGACCGGCGCTCCGAGTTGTAGCCGTCCGAGAGGAGCTCGCGCAGCGGCACGTCACCGGTGGCGTCGCCGTACCACGCCTCGCGGTCGGCCATGGCGAGCTTGCCGCCCTCGACGAGCGTGTGGACGTAGTCCCCGGTGCCGTACTCCGGGAGTTCGCCCAGCAGGGCGAGCTGCTGGAGGAGGACCGGACCCTGCGACCAGGGGCCGGCCTTGCACACGGTCCAGCCGTTCCAGTCGTACGTGACCGGGTCCTCGTAACCGGCCCGGAAGCCCGCGAGGTCGTCACCGGTGAGCGGGGCCGCGTGCCGCTCACCGGAGGAGTCCAGGGTGGGGCGGGTGGCGGTCCGTACGAGTGCCTCGGCGACGAAGCCCTCGCGCCAGACGCGGCGGGCGGCGCCGATGCGCCGCTCCCGGCCGCCGCCCGCCGCGTCGGCCTCGGCGAGGAGCCGGCGCCAGGTGGCGGCGAGCGCCGGGTTCCGGAAGAGCCGGCCGGGGGCGGGCGGCCGGCCGCCGGGCAGATACAGCGCGGCGGAGTCCGGCCACTCACGGGTGAACAGCTCCTGCACCGCCCGTACGGTCATGCCGACCGCCGGGACCGGGGCGTGCCCGGTCTCCGCGTACCCGATGGCGTACGACAGGACGTCGGCGAGCGACTTGGTGCCGTGGTCGCGCAACAGCAGCAGCCAGGCGTCGAACGCGCCCGGCACCGCGGCCGCGAGGGGCCCGGTGCCGGGCACGAGCGTCAGCCCCAGCGAGGTGTAGTGCGCGATGCTCGCCCCCGCGGGCGCCGGCCCCTGACCGCAGAGCACCCGCACGGCGCCGCCCGCCGGGGCGATCACGGCGGGCACCTCACCGGCCGGTCCGTTCATGTGCGGCTCGACCACTTGAAGGACGAAGCCCGCCGCCACCGCGGCGTCGAAGGCGTTGCCCCCGCCCTCCAGCACGGCCATCGCGGACTGCGACGCGAGCCAGTGCGTGGAGGAGACCATGCCGAAAGTGCCCTGCAAGGTGGGGCGCGTGGTGAACATGGCCTCTAGGAAGGCAGATTCCCCGACCGGCGCGCAATAGCGCCGCGACGCCCGGCGGGGCTCCGCCGGCGGTGGCGTTACGGTTGATCCCGCGAGCGGCCGGGCGGCCGGGCGCCCCGAGAGAACAAGCAGGAGGACGCGCCGTGCACGGCGAATACAAAGTACCGGGCGGGAAGCTCGTCGTCGTGGACCTGGAGGTCGAGGACGGAGCCCTGCGCGACGTCCGGGTGGCCGGTGACTTCTTCCTCGAACCGGACGAGGCGCTCCTCGACATCAACCGCGCCCTGGAGGGCGCGCCCGCGGACACCCTCGCCCCGCAGCTCGCCGCACGCGTCGACGCGGCCCTCCCCGAGGGCACGGTGATGTTCGGCTTCACCTCGGAGTCGGTGGGCGTCGCGGTCCGCCGCGCCCTGGCCCAGGCCACCGACTGGACCGACTACGACTGGCAGCTCATCCACGACGGCCCGCAGGACCCGGCGCTGCACATGGCGCTCGACGAGGTGCTCACGGCCGAGGTCGCGGCCGGGCGGCGGCCGCCGACGCTGCGGGTGTGGGAGTGGGGCTCGCCCGCCGTCGTCATCGGCAGCTTCCAGTCCCTGCGCAACGAGGTCGACCCCGAGGGCGCGGCCCGCCACGGCATGACCGTGGTCCGCCGGATCTCGGGCGGCGGCGCGATGTTCATCGAGCCGGGCAACACCATCACCTACTCCCTGTGCGTGCCCGACGCCCTGGTGCAGGGCCTGTCCTTCGCCGACAGCTACGCCTATCTGGACGACTGGGTGCTGGGCGCGCTGGAGGGCATGGGCGTCAAGGCGTGGTACCAGCCGCTCAACGACATCGCCACCGACTCCGGGAAGATCGCGGGGGCGGCCCAGAAGCGGCTGGTCGGGGCGGAGGGCGCGGTGCTCCACCACGTGACCATGGCCTACGACATCGACGCCGACAAGATGCTCGACGTGCTGCGGATCGGCAAGGAGAAGCTGTCCGACAAGGGGACGAAGAGCGCGAAGAAGCGGGTGGACCCGCTGCGCCGCCAGACCGGCCTGCCGCGGGCGGCCGTCATCGAGCGCATGGTCGCGTCCTTCCGCGACCGCTACGGCCTGACGGAGGGCGCGGTCACCCCCGAGGAGATGGCCCGCGCCCGCTCCCTGGCGGAGACGAAGTTCAGCTCGGAGGAGTGGACGGCGCGCGTCCCGTAAGGGACGGTCCGGGCCCGGTCTAGGCCGACATGAGCGGACGCAGCCGCTCCGGCCCGGGGCCCGCCGCCACCCGCTGTTCGAGCCGCTCCCGCACGTGCGGCCACTCCTCGTCGAGGATCGAATAGAACGCCGTGCCCCGCACCATGCCGTCCAGGCCGCGGGTGTGGGCCCGGCGGACGCCTTCGAGGGCCGCGCCGAGGCGCTCGATCGCCGCGCGCGAGCGCAGGTTGCGGGCGTCGGCGCGCAGGGACACCCGCCGGACGTCCCATGTCTCGAAGGCGTGGCGCAGCAGGAGCAGCTTGGCCTCGGTGTTGATCCCGGTGCCCCGGGCGCGCGGGGAGAGCCAGGTGCCGCCGATCTCCGTCGCGTCGGGTATCGCGGTGAGCGGGTCGCCCAGGGGCTCGCGCGGGGCGGGCGGCCAGGGCACCGGGCCCTGCCAGTAGTCCAGCTCGCAGAACCGCGTCGAGCCCACCACCAGGCCGTCCGCCGCCCGGACCACGGCGAAGGGCAGCGCCCGCCCCGAGATCCGCGCCGCCACCGCCTCGGCGACATAGCGCTTGGTGGCCTCCACCCCGTGGGGCACGGGCGTGAAGACATAGCCGCCGCGGTCCTCGGCCGCCGCCGCGGCCAGCGCCTCGACGTGCCGCTCGCCGAGCGGCTCCAGCCGCACACCGCGGCCGTGGAGGAAGACGGGTACGGGCATGGGCCCTTGCCTCCTTCAGCGGGGGAACGGGGAGCCCGGCGGCGGGCGTCGCGTGCGCCGCGAGGCAGGTGCGCCGGATGTGGCCAGTGTGCGTCCGGGAAGTCACCGGGCGGGGGTCGGCGGGGCGAAGGTCAGGGGACGGGCAGGTGAAGGCGAGGTGCGGGGCACTTCGCGGTCCCGTCGCATTGCGTATGCGAATACGTGCGGCCTGTGTGTGAGGCGGTCGGCCGCGGGACCGGGGGAGTCTCGACCACGGGACCGGGGGAGCCCCGGCGGCCAATCCGGAGGAGCCCCGGCCGCCGGACCGGGAGAAGGCCCGGTCCGGCGGCCGGCGGTCGAGGCGGAACCCCTAGGAGCCGGCCAGCGCGGGAATGACGTCCCGGCCGTAGGCGTCGATCGTCGACTCCTTCGCGTCGTGCATCGCGTAGACCGCGAACTGGTCCACCCCCAGCGCCCGCAGCTCCTCCAGCCGCTCGCGGTGTGCCTCGACGGGGCCGAGCAGGCAGAACCGGTCCACGATCGCGTCGGGCACGAAGTCCGTGGAGGGGTTCCCCGCGCGGCCGTGGTGGCTGTAGTCGTAGCCGTGGCGCTGTTTGATGTACGCGGTGAGGGCCTCGGGCACCAGACCGGAGTGCTCGCCGTACCGCTGGACCAGGTCGGCGACGTGGTTGCCGACCATGCCGCCGAACCAGCGGCACTGCTCGCGCGCGTGGTCCAGGTCGTCGCCCACATAGGCGGGCGCGGCGACGCAGACGGTGACGGAGTCAGGGTCGCGCCCGGCGTCGGAGGCCGCGGTCCGCACGGCCTTGACCATCCACTCCGTGAGGAAGGGGTCGGCGAGCTGGAGGATGAAGCCGTCGGCCTCCCGCCCGGCGAGGGCGAGCGCCTTTGGGCCGTACGCCCCCATCCACACCGGCAGGCTGCCGTCCCGCACCCAGGGCAGGCGCATCGGTGTGCCGCCCACATCCGCCTCGCGCCCCTCCGCGAGGTCGCGGATGACGCGCATCGCCTCGCTCAGGGTGGCGAGGGTGTTCGGCTTGCGGCCGGCCACCCGCATCGCGGAGTCGCCCCGGCCGATGCCGCACACGGTGCGGTTGCCGTACATGTCGTTGAGCGTGGCGAAGGTGGAGGCCGTGACCTCGGGGGTGCGGGTGGAGGGGTTGGTGACCATGGGCCCGACGGTCAGCCGCTCGGTGTGGTCGAGGATGCGGCTGAGGATGACGAAGGGCTCCTGCCACAGCACGGCGGAGTCGAAGGTCCAGCCGTAGTGGAAGCCCGCGCCCTCGGCGCGGCGCATCAGGTCCACGACGGCGGAGGCGGGCGGGTCGGTCTGGAGGACGATTCCGAAGTCCACGGCGGTGCTCCTTACGCGAGGTACTGACAGGGGGTGCGCGGTACGTAACGGCCGTGCCCGGCACGCCCCGTGAACTGCCGCTGTTCGATGACGGTCTCGCCGCGCGACAGGACGGTCTCGACCTGTCCGGTGATCCGCTTGCCCTCGTAGGCGGAATAGTCGACGTTCATGTGATGGGTCGCGGCGGAGAGGGTCTGCCGCGCGTGCGGGTCGTAGATGACGATGTCGGCGTCACCGCCGGGCGTGATGGTGCCCTTGTGCGGGGCGAGGCCGAACATCCGGGCGGGGGCGGCGCAGGCGATCTCGATCCACCGGCGGCGTGTGATGCGGCCCTCGATGACGGCCTGGTGGAGGAGGTCCATGCGATTCTCCACGCCGGGCAGGCCGTTGGGGATCTTCGAGAAGTCCCCGCGGCCCAGCTCCTTCTGGCCGGCGAAGCAGAACGGGCAGTGGTCGGTGGAGACCACCTGGAGGTCGTCCGTGCGCAGCCCGCGCCAGAGCGCCTCCTGGTGCTCACGCGGCCGCAGGGGCGTCGAGCAGACGTACTTGGCGCCCTCGAAGTCCGGTTCGGCGAGATTGTCGGTCGAGAGGAAGAGGTATTGCGGGCAGGTCTCGCCGAAGACCGGGAGGCCCTTGTCCCGCGCCCGCGCCAGCTCCGCGAGTGCCTCCTCCGCCGAGACGTGCACGACGTAGAGAGGGCTGCCGGCCACCCGGGCGAGCTGGATGGCGCGGTGGGTGGCCTCGGCCTCCAGCAGTGCCCGGCGGACCTCGCCGTGGTAGCGCGGATCCGTGCGGCCCGCGGCGAGAGCCTGCTCCACCAGGACGTCGATGGCGATGCCGTTCTCGGCGTGCATCATGATCAACCCGCCGTTGCCCGCGGCGCGTTGCATGGCTCGCAGGATCTGCCCGTCGTCGCTGTAGAACACCCCGGGATAGGCCATGAAGAGCTTGTACGACGTGACTCCCTCGCCCATCAGGAGATCCATCTCCTTCAGCGAGCTCTCGTTCACATCGGAGAGGATCATGTGGAAGGCGTAGTCGATCGCGCAGGTGCCCTCGGCCTTGGCGTGCCAGGCGTCGAGCCCTTCGCGCAGCGCCCCGCCACGTGGCTGGACGGCGAAGTCGACGACGGTCGTGGTGCCGCCCCACGCGGCGGCGCGGGTGCCCGTCCCGAAGGTGTCGGAGGAGGCGGTGCCGCCGAAGGGGAACTCGAAGTGCGTGTGGGCGTCGACCCCGCCGGGGATGACGTACTTCCCCGTGGCGTCCAGGGTGCGGTCCGCCGTCCAGCCCTGGGCGAAGGCGCTGTCGGGCGTGGCCAGGGCGGCGATCCTGCCGTCCTCGACCAGGACGTCCGCCGTCGTCTCCTCGGCGGCGGTGATGACGAGCCCGCCGCGAATGGCCGTTCTGGTCATGGCCGTTCCCCCTCCTGTGCGTGCTGCACCTGGCGCAGGGTCTCTTCAAGGACCGCGGCGCCGGCCTCGGCCTCGGCGACGGTGAGGGTGAGGGGCGGGGCGATGCGCAGCACGTTCCCGTCGTGGCCGCCCTTGCCGATCAGCAGGCCGCGCTCGCGGGCGTGCTCCAGGGCGAGGGAGGCGGCCTCCGGCGCGGGCGACCCGTCGGGCCGTACGAGCTCGACACCGGCCATCAGGCCGCGGCCGCGCACCTCCCGGACGACGGGGAGCCCGGCGGCGACGGCGCGCAGCCGCTCGATGAGGAGGCCGCCGACGCGGCGGGCGTTGCCCTGGAGGTCGTGCTCCAGCAGATAGGTCAGGTTGGCCAGGCCGGCGGCCATGGTGACGGGGCTGCCGCCGAAGGTCGAGATGGAGTTGGCGGAGAGGCAGTTCATGACCTCGGCGCGGGCGACGACCCCGCCGACGGACATGCCGTTGCCGATGCCCTTGGCGAAGGTGAGGATGTCGGGCGGGCCGCTCGCCGCGTGCGCCTGCCAGCCCCAGAAGTGGTCACCGGTGCGGCCCCAGCCGGTCTGCACCTCGTCGGAGATCCACAGGATGCCGTGGCGCGCGAGGACTTCGCGGAACGCGGCGTACAGCCCGTCGGGCGGTGCGGTGAACCCGCCGACGCCCTGGACCGGTTCGGCGATCAGGGCGGCGACGTTGCCGTGTGCCTGGCCGAGCATGTCCTCCAGATCCGCGACGCAGGCCGCGGTGAACTCCGCGTCGGACAGCTCCGCGAACGGCCCGCGGGTGCGCACGCCGCCGTGCAGATAGAGGGTCTGCAAGGGGGAGAGGCTGGTGGGTGACCAGGAGGCGTTGCCGGTGATGGCGACGGTGGAGAAGGACCGGCCGTGGTAGCTGTTCCGCATCGCCAGGATCTGGTTGGACCGGCGGTGGGTGGTGGCGAGCAGCAGGGCCGCGTCATTGGCCTCGGTGCCGGAGGTGGTGAAGAAGACCCGTGCGTCGGGGATCCCGGAGAGCGAGGCGATCCGCTCGGCCAGCTCGACCATGTGGCGGTCGAGATAGAGCGTGGAGGTGTGCAGGACGCGCCCCGCCTGCTCGGCGACCGCCTTGGTGACCTCGGGCAGGGCGTGGGCGGTCATGGTGGTGAGGATGCCGCCGAAGAAGTCGAGATAGCGGCGGCCCTCGGCGTCCCACACGTGGCGGCCTTCGCCGTGGGTGAGCTCCAGCGGCTCGCGGTAGTAGAGCGTGAGCCACTCGGGCATCACGGCCCGGTGCCGGATGTGCAGATGGGTGGCGGGGGCGGGCGCGCGGCCGGGTGGAGGCACCTCCGGGGGCGCGGCGCTCATGGCCGGACCAGCCCGTCGTAGGCGTCGGGCCTGCGGTCGCGGTAGAAGGCCCACTGCTGGCGGACCTCGTCGATGAGGCCGAAGTCCAGGTCGCGGACGACCAGTTCCTCCTTGGTGTCGCTGGCGACGTCGCCGACGAACTGCCCGCGCGGGTCCACGAAATACGAGGTGCCGTAGAAGTCGTTGTCGCCGTACTCCTCGCGGCCCACGCGGTTGATCGCGGCCACGAAGTACTCATTGGCGACGGCCGCCGCGGGCTGCTCCAACTGCCAGAGATGGGCGGAGAGTCCGCGCGACGTCGCGGAGGGGTTGTACACCAGCTGGGCCCCGGCCAGGCCGAGCGAGCGCCAGCCCTCGGGGAAGTGGCGGTCGTAGCAGATATAGACGCCGACCTTGCCGACGGCCGTGTCGAAGACGGGCCAGCCGAGGTTGCCCGGTTTGAAGTAGTACTTCTCCCAGAAGCCCTTGACCTGGGGGATGTGGTGCTTGCGGTACTTCCCCAGATAGCGGCCGTCGGCGTCGATCACGGCCGCCGTGTTGTAGTAGAAACCGGACTGCTCGATCTCGAAGACGGGCACGACGATCACCATGCCGGTCTCCCGTGCGAGCTCCCGCATCCGCTGGACGGTGGGTCCGTCGGGCACCTCCTCGGCCCAGCGGTAGTGCTCGCTCTCCTGCACTTGGCAGAAATACGGGGCGTTGAAGACCTCTTGGAAGCCGATCACCTGCGCACCTTGCGCGGCGGCCGCGCGGGCGTGCTCCTCGTGCTTGGCGATCATCGATTCGGTGTCGCCGGTCCAGGTCGCCTGAACCAGAGCGGCGCGCACAACATTGGCCATGAGCTGCTCCTTTGCCGGGGCGTCAGCCAGGCTGACACGCGTAGATCCACGTGTGCTGCGACCGTATGACCCGTCACGCTCGGTGGCAAGACCAGCGCGCGGCCTGTGGATAACTCGACAGGAAAACTTGCAAGTTTTCCTGTCGTTCTTTACGGTGGGGCCATGAGTGACAAGGAACAGGAACGCGTCGCCGCCGATCTGGCCGCCACCGTCTCCCAGCTCATGCGGCGCCTGCGCACGGCCTCGCCCCAAGGCGCCCTCACCCCCTCCCAGCGCGCCGTGCTCAGCCGGCTCGGCACCGACGGCCCCGCCACGACCGCCGCCCTGGCCCGCGCGGAACTCGTACGCCCCCAGTCCATGCGCGTGATCCTCGGCGTGCTGGAGGAGATGGAGGTGGTCGCCCGCTCCCCGCACCCCACGGACGGCCGGCAGGTCGTCTTCTCCCTCACCGCCGAGGGCGAGGAAGCGCTCGCGTCCGTACGCGACTCCAAGAACAGCTGGCTCGCGGCCGCCATCGAGCGCCGCCTGGACCCCGGCGAACAGCGCACCCTGATCGAGGCCACCCGCCTCCTCAAACGCCTGGTCGAGGAGTGAGCCGAGGAATGAAAGGTCCCGGAAGCGCGCCCCGGACCCCCGCCACCGGGGCGTCGCACGACGGCACCGGGACGGGCGTGCCGCCGTCGGAACATGGCGCCGGCCCGGCCTTCGGCGGCCGCTTCATGGCACCGCTGCTCCTCGGCGCGGTCCTCAATCCCGTCAACACCACCGCGATCGCCACCGCCCTCGTCGCCATCGGCCACGACTTCGGCACCGGCCCGGCAGGCACCGCCTGGCTGGTCTCCTCCCTCTACCTCGCCAGCGCGGTCGGCCAGCCCCTCATGGGACGGCTCGCCGACCTGCTCGGCCCGCGCCGCGTCTTCCTCGCCGGCCTGGTGGTGGTGTGCGCCGCGGGCCTGACCGGCGCGCTCGCCTCCGGCTTCGGCCAGCTGATCGTCTCCCGCGTCCTGCTCGGCATCGGCACCTCCGCCGCCTACCCCGCCGCCATGGCCATGCTCCGGACCGAGTCCCTGCGCGTCGGCCGCGAACCACCGCGCACCGTCCTCGGGCGGCTCTCCCTCGCGGCGCTCGGCAGCGCGGCGATCGGCCCCGCGCTCGGCGGGCTGCTCACCGCCACCACCGGCTGGCGCGGCATCTTCGCCGTCAACGTGCCACTGGCGATCGTCCCGCTCGTCCTCGGCCTGCGTTGGCTGCCGCGCGACACCGTACGTCCGGCACGCGGCCGCGACCGCCCCGCCGCCGAACGCACCCCGCTGTCCGCGCTCCTGCGCAACCGGCCCCTCGTCGTCACCTGCCTGCGGCACGGACTGGCCTACCTCACCATCTACTGCACGCTCTACGGCTTCACCCAATGGCTGGAGGAAGCCCACCGCTACTCCTCCTTCGCCACCGGCCTCGTCATGCTCCCCATGTCCGGTGCGGCGGCGGTGTGTTCACTGCTCGGTGCCCGCACGAAGGGGCTCCGCGCACCTCTCACCGCGGCGGCCGCCCTGCTCGCCCTGGGCAGCGGAGGGCTGTTCCTCGCGCACGGCGGCACCCCGCTCGCCGCGCTGCTGCTCGTCTCCGCGCTCTTCGGCGTACCGCAGGGCCTCTCCTCCACCGGCAACCAGGCCGCCGTCTACGCCCAGGCCCCGCCCGGCGGCGTCGGCGCCGCGGCCGGGATCCAGCGCGCCGCGCAGTACCTCGGCGCCGTCGCCGCCACCGCCCTGATCGGCCTCTGCTACGGGCAGCGCGCCACCGACACCGGCCTGCACCACCTCGCCACCGTCACCGGTGCGCTGAGCCTGTCCCTCGTCGTCCTGACCGTCACCGACCGCGCCCTGCGCGCCCGCACCTAGGAGACCACCGTGCCCGCCACCACCCTCGACCCCAGGACCGCACTGGTCCTCATCGACCTCCAGAAGGGCATCCTCGCCCTCCCCACCGCCCACCCCTCCGCCGAGATCCTCGCCCGCGGCGCCCGGCTGGCCGCCGCCTTCCGCGAGCGCGGCCTGCCGGTCGTGCTCGTACGCGTCGCCGGCGCCGCGCCCGGCCGCTCCGACGCTCCGCTGCGCGGCGGACAGCCCCCGGCCGACTTCGCCGACCTGGCCCCCGAACTCGACTGCCAGGACGGCGACATCGTGATCACCAAGCACACCTGGGGCGCCTTCCACGCCACCGATCTCGATCTCCAGCTGCGGCGCCGGGGAGTCACCCAGATCGTCCTCGGCGGTATCGCGACGGGCGCGGGCGTCGGGTCGACCGCCCGCGCGGCCCACGAACACGGCTACCACGTGACGGTCGCCACCGACGCCGTCACCGACCCCGACCCGGAGATCCACCGGGTCACCGTGGAACGGGTCTTCCCGCGCCTGGCCGAGACGGACACGACGGAGAACATCCTGAAACTGCTCGCCTCCTAGGCCGGCAGGCTGGTCCGACAGGGGTGCGCCCTCCGCCGGGGGCGCACCCGGACCCCTCGAACGTTCATGTCGGATTTCCGCGAGCCAAAGCCCTCACCGCGGACGATCCTTGAAGCATGTACACCGACTTCGACCGCTGTGTCAGGGCCGTCCGCTCCAAGGACGCCCGCTTCGACGGGTGGTTCTACACCGCCGTGCTCACCACAGGCATCTACTGCCGTCCGAGCTGCCCGGCCGTGCCGCCGAAGGACCGGAACATGACCTTCTACCCCAGCGCGGCCGCCGCCCAGCAGGCCGGCTTCCGGGCCTGCAAGCGCTGCCGGCCCGACGCCAGCCCCGGCTCGCCGCAGTGGAACGAGCGGGCCGACCTCGTCGCCCGGGCCATGCGGCTCATCGGCGACGGCACGGTCGACCGCGAGGGCGTCCCCGGGCTCGCCGCCCGCCTCGGCTACAGCACCCGGCAGATCGAGCGCCAGCTGCTCGCCGAGCTGGGCGCGGGCCCGCTCGCCCTGGCCCGCGCCCAGCGCGCCCAGACCGCCCGCATCCTCATCGAGACCAGCGAACTGCCCATGGCGGACGCCGCGTTCGCCTCCGGCTTCTCCTCCGTCCGCGCCTTCAACGAGACCGTGCGCGAGGTCTTCGCGCTCTCTCCCACCGAACTCCGCGCCCGCGCGGCCCACGGCCGGAAACCCGCCACCCCCGGCGTGCTGGCCCTCCGGCTGCCCTTCCGGGCGCCCCTGTGCCCCGACAACCTCTTCGGCCACCTCGTGGCGACCGCCGTGCCCGGCGTGGAGGAGTGGCGCGACGGCGCGTACCGCCGCACCCTGCGCCTCCCGTACGGCCACGGCACCGTCGCCCTCGCCCCGCGCCCCGACCACATCGACTGCCGGCTCGCCCTCTCCGACCTGCGCGACCTGGCCGGAGCCATCAGCCGCTGCCGGAGCCTCCTCGACCTCGACGCGGACCCCGAGGCGGTGGACGAACTGCTCGCCGCCGACGAGCGGTTGGCCCCGCTCGTCGCCAAGACCCCCGGCCGGCGCGTGCCGCGCACCGTGGACCCGGAGGAGTTCGCCGTACGGGCCGTGCTCGGCCAGCAGGTGTCGACCGCCGCGGCCCGCACCCTCGCCGCCCGCCTCGTCACCGCCCACGGCGAGCGCGTCGACGACCCGGCCGGGGGCGGCCTCACCCACCTCTTCCCGTCGGCCGAGGCGCTGTCCGGCCTCGACCCCGCGGCGCTCGCCATGCCCGGCGGCCGCCGGACCACCGTCGTGACGCTGGTCCGGGCCCTCGCGTCCGGCGAACTCTCCCTCGGCGTCGGCAGCGACCGCGCACAGGCGTACGCACAGCTCGCCGAGCTCCCCGGCATGGGCCCGTGGACCACCGGGATCATCGGGATGCGGGCGCTCGGCGACCCCGACGCCTTCGTGCCGACGGACCTCGGCGTCCGGCACGGCGCCGCCGCCCGCGGCCTGCCCGCGACCCCCGGGGCACTGACCCGGCACGCCGCCGCGTGGCGGCCGTGGCGGGCGTACGCCGTCCAGCACCTGTGGGCGGCCCACGACCATCCCATCAACGACATGCCCAAGGACTGAGCACCATGCAGCGCGTACACACCGTCACCGACAGCCCCGTGGGTCCCCTGACCCTCGTCGCCACCGACGGCACCCTGTCCGGTCTCTACATGACCGAACAGCGGCACCGGCCGCCCCAGGAGACGTTCGGCGAGCGGGACGACAGGCCCTTCGCGGAGGCACTGCGCCAGCTCGCGGCGTACTTCGCGGGCGGGACGACCCGCTTCGAGCTCCCGCTGCGACTGGACGGCACGCCGTTCCAACAGCGCGTATGGGCGGGGCTCCTGGAGATCCCGTATGGCGAGACGCTCTCGTACGGCGAACTCGCCGAGCACATCGGCGCGCCCAACGCGTCCCGCGCGGTGGGCCTGGCGAACGGCAAGAACCCCATCGGCATCATCGTCCCCTGCCACCGGGTCGTGGGCTCGACGGGCGGGCTCACGGGGTACGGCGGGGGCCTGGAGCGCAAGCGGATGCTTCTTGCGCTGGAGCGCGGGGCGGATGTGGGGGCGGGTGCTTCGGACCGGCTGTTCTAGGTGGTGGCGGGGCCCGGTGGCCGGGTGCGGGCTGTGTCGTCCGCACCACCGCTGCGCGGCGGTGTCCTCAAACGCCGGACGGGCTGGAAGGCATACCGGCATCAGCCACATCCAGCCCGCCTGGTGACCGGCCCGTGCCTAGCCCTGGCCCTTCAACGGCCGCTTGTAGTAAGCCCATGGGAAGGACCCCGCCCCCACCTGCACCCAGCCCTCCGCTTCCATCCGCCGGTGCCTGTTGCCGATGGCGAACGGGACGCGGCGGTGTTCCCACGGGTGGTCCGACGCCTCGACCACGTGGAAGTACGGACCGTAGTCGACGACGTGCCAGCCCTCCGGCCCCGCCTCCGCGAGCGCGGCCATCTCGTCGAAGGCGGTCAGCGGGGTGAGCACCCGGCGCTCCGGCACGCCCGGCCCTCCGGCCGTGGCACCGGGCGCGGTGGCGGACCCCTTCGCGGCGAACCGCTGTTGCGCCGCCTGCCGGCTCACCCCGAGGATGCGGCCGATGGTGTCCCAGCTGTGGCCCGCCGCCCGCGCGCCCTGCACCGCCTCGCGCAGCAGCCGGCTGGTCTCCTCGGCGCCGACCCGGGTGGCGGCGACCAGGCGGAGGTAGCCCTCGGCGTCGTGTTCCAGCGACTCGGCCAGTCCGTCCGGGGCGCCGAGGACGGCGCCCGCGATCCCTTCGCGGATGCCGGTGGCCTCCTCCGGGCCGATCAGCGGTTCGTCGCTCATCGGCCGTCCGCCGCCCGCAGCGGCTCCAGCGCGTCCAGGGCCGCGCGGTCACGCTCACGCCGTGCCGCCCGGCCCGCCCCGGCCAGGGCGGCGATGGCGCAGAGGACGATGAAGACGGCGGCGCCCCAGGTGATGTACAGGGTGATGCCGGAACCGTCCGACAGCTGTGCGCCCATGACGATCAGGGCGAACGCCATGGGGAACATGCCGAAGGCGCCGGCCCGGAGGGCTGTGCTGCTGCGGTCCGTGGCCGGCCGCGTGTCGGTGATCATGATGTCAAGATTTCCTTGACGTCGATCGTTTGTCAACCTTCCCTTGACATCGGTGGCGTCCGTCCCGCGGCGATCCCTTCCAGCAGCTTCGGCAGCGACGTCCCGATCGGCTCGCGCACCAGCTCGTGCGCCCGGTCGTCGTACGGCGTCGGCTCCGCGTTGACGATGATCAGCCGCGCGCCGTGGTCGGCGGCCAGCCCCGCGAGCGCGGCGGCGGGGTGCACCTGGAGGCTCGTACCCACCGCGACGAAGATCTCGCACGCCTTGGTCACGGCCACCGCCTCGCCCAGCACCACCGGGTCCAGCCCCTCGCCGAACATCACCGTCGCCGACTTCAGGATGCCGCCGCACGCCTCGCACGCCGGGTCCGGATCACCCGCCGCCACGCGCTCCAGCGCCTCTTCCATGCCCGACCGGACCTTGCACCGCGTGCACTGCACCGACCGCGCGGAACCGTGCAGTTCGAGCACCTTCCGCTCCGGCGTCCCCGCCAGCTGGTGGAGCCCGTCCACGTTCTGGGTGACCACACGCACCGGCGTACCGGACCGCTCCAGCCGCACCACGGCCTCGTGCGCCACGTTCGGCCGCGCCCGCAGCGCGGGACCCTCGCGCCGCATCCGCCACGCCCGCCGCCGGATCTCGGGATCGGACATGTAGTACGCGTACGTGACGAGCTTCTCGGCCTCCGGGTCGCGCCGCCACAGCCCGTTGGGCCCGCGGTAGTCGGGGATCCCGGAATCCGTGGAGATCCCGGCCCCGCTCATGACCACCACCAGGGGCCGCCGCTCCCCGGGCCTCGCCTCGCCGCTGCTCATGGCGCGAGCGTACGCAGCGGGCCCCGCCCGGGCGACGGCTTTACTCGCGGTGGGCCGCTCGTCGGCAGCCGTCCCGTGCCGCCGTTCTGGGTATCTGTCGATATTCGCCCGTTCCCGTCCGGGCGGTGGCGCGAGGTCGCCCTTGGCTGGAGATTTGTCGACTTTGCGACTCGTCACCCTTCTGGGGTCGTTTTGTATGACCTGCCCTCCCTCCCTCGGGTGGTGAAGTGCCCGCATCCGGGCCAAGGTGCGGGCTTGTCTCGACGGAGCGTTCCTGCGGCTGTGGTCCTGTGCGACTCCAGGTTTCTGAGGGTGATAGGAGCGATATGTCGCTAAAGAGGAGGCGGGTCGGAGCCGTCGTGGCGGGCGGCGGCGCCGTCACATTGGGAGTGATGTTCGCGCTCTGCACGTCGGCGGGCGGCATGCTGTCGGCGGCCGCGCGAGGGCGCTACGACGGGGTCCCCGGAAAAGTGGTCTCCGGGGTGGGTCAGCACGTACGGAAAGGGCCGTCGACCTCGACGCCGATCGTCGGCGACTACGGCTCCGGGGCGAGCGTGCGCATCGACTGCAGGGCCGTCGGCGAGAACATCGGCGGAGACCGCTCGTGGTACAGGCTCGTCCGGGGCGGCGGCTGGATGAGCGCGCGCTACGTCCACGCGTACGGCTCGGTGCCGGTGTGCGGCGACGGTCACCACGACCACCGCCCCGACCCGGGCCCGAGGGGACCCAGGGGGCCCAAGGGTGACAAGGGTGATCGGGGCCCGGCAGGTCCCGCAGGGCCGAAGGGCCCGAAGGGGCCGAAGGGGGACCGAGGCCCGGCGGGGTCGAAGGGGTCCAAGGGCGATCCGGGGCGGGTGGGTCCGCAGGGCAGACCGGGCGTTGCGGGTCCCGCCGGCCCGAAAGGCGACCCCGGACACGTAGGCCCCGCAGGACCGAAGGGCGACCCGGGAGGAGCCACCGGACCGGCGGGTCCGGCAGGCCCCAAGGGTGACGTGGGTGACGTGGGGCCTGCCGGCTCCAAGGGCGATCCCGGCGCGGTGGGTCCGAAGGGCGCCCCCGGCCGAGTGGGGCCGACAGGTGCCACGGGGCCCGCGGGCCCTGGCGGCCCGGCCGGGGATGCCGGGCCTGTAGGCCCGGCCGGCCCCAAGGGTGACCCCGGACGCGTGGGGCCCGCGGGCCCTGCGGGAGCCAAGGGGCCTGCGGGGCCCGGTGGTCCGGCCGGTCCCAGCGGGTCGGTGGGTCCGGCCGGACCCAAGGGGGACGTGGGGCCTGCCGGTCCGTCCGGTGCGACAGGGGCGGTCGGTCCTGCCGGTGCCACCGGTCAGGTGGGTCCTCCCGGTCCCAAGGGAGAAGCCGGGGTCGTCGGTCCCACTGGTGCCACCGGACCCGCGGGGGCGAAGGGGGAGAAGGGCGACCGGGGCGATCCCGGAGGCCCTGTCGGTCCGGCCGGGCCCAGAGGTGACAGGGGCGAGCCCGGTGACACCGGACCCGCCGGGCCTACGGGTCCCAGTGGCCCCGTCGGACCCGCCGGGCCGTCCGGCTCCACGGGCAGACCCGGCCCGGCCGGGCCTGCGGGTCCCGCCGGATCCGCAGGACCCGCGGGCCCCGGCGGCCCTCCCGGCCCCCAGGGTGACCGTGGTGACCCGGGTGCCACGGGTGACAGAGGCACTACGGGTCCCGCCGGTCCCACGGGGCCTGCGGGGCCAGCAGGTCCCACCGGCCCGATCGGCCCCGCCGGCCGCCAAGGCCAGGACGGCCCGGCCGGCGCCGCGGGCCCGGCGGGGCCCACAGGGCCGATGGGGCAGAAGGGTCAGAAGGGCGACATCGGAGACGCGGGCCCCGCGGGTCCTCCCGGTACCACCGGACCGCAGGGCCCCACCGGCCCCGCGGGCCCGCAGGGAGCCCCTGGTCCCGCAGGACCTCCCGGTCCCGCAGGGCCCCCCGGCTCCGCGAGTACCGCGGGACGCATCGGCCGCAAGGGCGCACCCGGGAGCGGCCGTCCCCCGAGGGTCGTCCAGCAGGAGTTCACCATCGCCTCCATGGCCCGTGAGCAAGTGCTGAAGAGCCCGGTGTGCCCCGCCGGCACGCGGATCGTCGGTGGCGGATACGCCCAGGCCGGCACCTGGTCGGGGGCGTTGGAGAAGGTCGCCGAGTACCCCCTCGTGGAGGAGAACCGCTATCTGCTGGGAGTGAACAGCGTCAGCCCCAGCGAGGTCACCCTCAAGGTCTTCGGGGTCTGCCAGCCCTACTGACCGCCGAACCCCCGAGTGGCCCGTCGCCCGTCGGCGGGCCACTCGCCCCTCCTCCTCTGTACCTACTGGTATGTACACTCGCCTCATGAGCACCTCGGAACGCCTGATCGAGAGCACCCGCGAGCTCCTGTGGGAGCGCGGATACGTCGGTACCAGCCCCAAGGCCATCCAGCAGCGGGCGGGGGCCGGGCAGGGGAGCATGTACCACCACTTCGCGGGCAAGCCGGATCTGGCGCTCGCCGCGATCCGCCGCACCGCGGAGGAGATGCGGGCCAAGGCGGAGGAGCAGTTCTCCGCCCCGGGCACGGCGCTGGAGCGGATCACCGCGTATCTGCTGCGCGAGCGCGACGTCCTCAAGGGCTGCCCCGTCGGCCGGCTGACGCAGGACCCGGAGGTGATGGCCGACGAGGCGCTGCGCGGCCCGGTCGACGAGACCTTCGACTGGCTGCGCGGCCGCCTCGCCGGGATCCTCGCGGAAGGCCGCGACCGAGGTGAGCTGGACGCGGCGCTGGACCCTGTCGCCACCGCCTCCGCCGTCGTCGCCGTGCTCCAGGGCGGTTACGTCCTGGCCCGCGCGGCGCACTCGACGGAGCCGTTCCAGCAGGCCGTCACCGGCGTGCTCGGCCTCCTGGCCGGCCACGCCACCGCCCGGTGAAAGACCCGAACGCCACCAGGAAGACACCGATCCGCATGCACGCCCAGCAGTACGAGATCACCCTGCCCGCCGACTACGACATGCGCGTCATCCGCAAGCGCGTGGCCGACTTCGGCCACACCCTCGACGACCGGGCCGGGCTCGGTCTGAAGGCGTACGTCATCCGCGAGCGCGGAGTGAACGGCTCTCCCGTCAACCAGTACGCCCCCTTCTACCTCTGGAACGACACCGGCGCGATGAGCGCCTTCCTCGTCGGCGGGGGCGGTTTCCAGGGAATCGTCCGCGACTTCGGCCGGCCGGTCGTCCAGCACTGGGCGGGCGTCGCCACCGAGGCGGGCCCGGCCCGTGCCGCGACGCCGAAGGCCGCCTCCCGCCGCCTGACCCCGATCCCCGTCGACGCCGACCCCATGGGTCTCACCGAACTCGTCCGCCGCGAGACCGACGAACTGCGCGCGCTGGCGCGGCGCGACGGCGTGCACACCGCCGCGCTGGCGGTCGACCCCCGGCACTGGCAGCTGATGCGGTTCGTCCTGTGGGGGCACGCCGTGCCCGGGGCCGAGGACGTCACCGAGCGGTACGAAGTGCTGCACCTGTCCGCCCCGCACCTGTCCGAACTCCCCGACGGCCGCCACTGGTAGCTCGGAATTTTCTCGCGGCCGATAGTTGACCTGTAGGTCAAGAAAGGCTTAGCCTCCAACGCATGGGCAGACCGAAGCAGTTCGACCCGGACGTGGTGATCGACCAGGCCATGGACGTCTTCTGGCGCAAGGGGTACGGGTCGACGACGCCGCAGGACCTCGTCGACGAGACCGGCATCGGCAAGGGCAGCCTCTATCACGCCTTCGGCAGCAAGCACGCCCTGTTCACCCGAGCGTTGGAGCGCTACCGCGACACGCAGGCGGCCGCCCTGGTCGAACTGCTCGGCGGGCACGGTTCCGTGCGGGACCGGCTGCGGGCCGGGTTCGAGGTCCTCGTCGAGATCGACCTCGGCGACCCCGGTCGGCGCGGCTGCTTCGGCGTCAACACCGCCACCGAGCTCGGTGGCGTGGACCAGGAGGCCACCGAGCTCGTGCGCCGCATGTTCGAGCGCACCGAAGGGGCCTTCCGGGCGGCGCTCGAAGAGGGGCGGCGCTCCGGCGAGATCGACGCCCGCCTCGATGTCCACGCCGCCGCGAGCCTGCTGCTGGCGACCGTGATCGGTATGCGCGTCATCGCCCGCACCGCCGACGGCCCGGAGCGGTTGCACCGGGTCGTCGACGGGGCGCTCGACGGGGTGCTCGGCACCCTCTGAACCCCCTCGTCCGGCTCGCCGGACCCGCCCATGCCTTGATTCTGTACCTACAGGTAAAGAAAAGAGCTTCCCATGGACCTCCACCTCACAGGCAAGACCGCGCTCGTCACCGGCGCGAGCCGGGGCATAGGCCTCGCCACCGTCCGCCGGCTCGTCGCCGAGGGCGTACGGACCGTCGGCGTGGCCCGTACGATCACGGACGAGCTGACCGCCAGCGGCGCGGTCGCCGTCTCGGCCGACCTCGCCACCGCCGAGGGCGCAATCCATGCGGTGGACGCGGCACGTGACGCGCTCGGCGGCATCGACCTGCTGGTCAACGGGGTCGGCGGCGGCGACTCGTACTCCGTCGAGGGCTTCCTCGCCACCGACGACGCGGCGTGGGACGCCACCTTCGGCATCAACTTCTTCAGCGCCGTACGCGTCACCCGCGCCGCCCTGCCGGACCTGCTGGAGCGGGGCGGTGCCGTCGTCAACATCTCCTCCATGGGCGCCCGCGTGCCCTCCAGCGGGCCGGTCGACTACACCACCGCCAAGGCCGCGCTGAACGCCCTGGGCAGGTCCCTGGCCGAGGAGTTCGGCCCGCGCGGAGTGCGCGTGAACACGGTCTCTCCCGGCCCGGTCCGCACCCCTCTGTGGGAGGCCGAGAACGGCTTCGGAGACCACCTCGCCAAGGCGATGGGCGCGGCGGACCTGGAGACCTTCCTTGAGCAGGTCCCGCAGATGATCGGCATGACGACGAACCGCATGACCGAACCCGAGGAAGTGGCGTCCCTGGTCGCCTTCCTGCTCTCCGACCACGCCCGCAGCATCGTGGGCGCGGAGCTGCGCATCGACGGGGGAGCGGTCAAGACGGTCTAGGCGGGCTCGGCGAAGTCCGGTGCGGCTGCGCCCCGGTGGGGCGCGACCGGCCACGACCCGCAGGCGGCGTACCGGACTTCCGGCGGAGCGCTCAGGCGCCCGGGGCTCCCACGGGCAGCAGCCGGTCCAGGTGGTAGTCCATCACCTCGCTCACCGACGTCGGCGTGCGGCGGGTGTGGACGATGTCCATGCCCAGGCCCGTGATGCCCGAGACCAGGAGATCCGCCTCCCGGGACGGATCGATGCCCGGGGCCGCCCTGCCGGCCTCCCGCGCCCCGCGCAGGACCGCCGCGACGAGCTCCTCCAGGGGCTGGTCGCCGTGCAGGAAGACCGCGGCGAGCTCCGGGTCGGTGAGGCTGCGCGCGTAGTAGGCGGCGAACACCCGGAAGGACATGAGGCGGTGCTCGTCCAGCGGCAGGAACTCGTCCAGGATTGCCCGCAGCAGCGCACGGGGATCGTCCGGGCGCCGCAGCGCCTCGACGCGCGCCCGGGCGCGGCGCTCGTTCTCCTCGTGCAGCATCCGGAGCGCGGAGACGAGGAGTTCGTGTTTGCCGGTGAAGTGGTACTGCACGACCCGCAGTGACACGCCCGCCTCGGTGGCGATCTCCCGCATGCTCGCCTCGTGGAGTCCGCGCCCGGCGGCGATCCGCCAGACGGCCTCGGCGATCTCGCGGCGCCTGCGGGCCCGCGTGCCGCCCGGCCCGGCGGGAGCCTCGGGCGCGGCCACCGGCGGCCTCTTCCGCTGCCGGTACGCCTTGGCCTGGCAGCCGCGCGAGCAGTACGCGGGCGGGCGGCCCCGGGTCGCCCGGGGCAGCGGCGCCTTGCACACCCGGCAGCCGGCGGCCTTCTTTTCGTCACGCATATGTGCAGCATACGCTCGCCGGAATGTGTGACGAAAAGGGATATTGCCTAATGAATCCTTAGGATTCTACTCCTTGTGACTGATACGGTCGTAACGTAGATGACGGGAAAGCGCGACGTGATCCGGAGGCGGTCATGGACGAGGGCTGGTATCGGCTGGGAATGCTCCTGGTGTTCATAGCGGGATTCTGGGAAGGGGCGGCCGCCCTCTTCTTCCGGCTGTTCACGGGCAAGGAGCCGTCGCCGATGATCGCGGTCAACTACCTGCCGGCGCCCTGGTGTTACGTCGGAGCCGTGGCGGTCGTGCTCGTGGCGTTCGCCGTCGTCGCCGTTCTCGACACCGGCCACAAGAAGGCGCTGGCGCGCGAGGAGAAGGAACCGCAGGGCGCGGCCTGAGCGGTGTCCGGCGGATCTTTGCCGGTCTGCGGGCCCGTTGCCTCTGGGGGAGCTTGAGGACACCGCCGCGCAGCGGTGGTGCGCAGACGGTGCTACCCGCGGCACCGATCACAAGATCCGCCGGACAGGCCCTACGCCCCGCCGCCCTTGTCGCCGTCCTCCCGGTCGCGGACGCTCTCCGCGACGCGGCGCAGGCGGGGGTGGCGGACCGGGCCCTGTTCCGTGATCGCGTCGCCGATCATCGTGCGCATCGCGTCCCGCAGCCCGTGCAGCGGGTGGTGCCGCGCCGGACCCGCGCCCGGGTCCTCGCGCAGCTCCCGTACGAGGGACCAGCACAGCGCCAGCATCACCAGGACGAACGGCAGGGCGACCAGGATCGTCGCCGACTGGAGCGACTTCAGGCCGCCCGCCACCAGCAGGACCGCCGCGACCGCGGCCATCAGCACGCCCCACGTCACCACCAGCCAGGTGCGCGGGTGCAGCGCGCCCCGGCTGGAGAGCGAACCCATCACCAGGGACGCGGAGTCGGCGCTGGTGATGAAGTACGTCATCACCAGCGCCATCGCGATCCACGAGGTGAGCGCGTCCAGCGGCAGGGTGTCCAGCAGCGCGAACAGCGACGCCTCCGCGCCCTCCTTGACCGTCCCGGCCATGTCCGCCGCGCCCGTCATGTCCAGGCGCAGCGCGCTCCCGCCCATCACGCAGAACCACACCACCGTCGCCCCGCTGGGCACCAGCAGGACCCCGATCAGAAACTCCCGGATGGTCCGGCCGTGCGAGATGCGGGCGATGAACGTCCCGACGAAGGGCGCCCAGGACAGCCACCACGCCCAGTAGAAGATCGTCCACGCGCCCAGCCACGCCGAGTCGGTGAACGCCCCGGTGCGCGTCGCCAGGTTCAGCAGGTCGTGCAGATAGCCGCCGGTGGCCGCCGGGATGGTGTTGAGGACGAAGACGGTCGGGCCGAGGACGAACACGAACAGCATCAGACACGCGGCGAGCACGATGTTGAGGGTGCTCAGCCACTTGACGCCCTTGTGCAGGCCGGAGAAGGCCGACAGTACGAAGGCCGCCGACAGCGCGCCGATGATGACCAGTTCGAGGGTGGTGGAGTCCTTGACGCCGGTGGTGATGTTGAGGCCCTTGGACACCTGGAGCGCGCCCAGCCCGAGGCTGGTCGCCGTGCCGAAGACGGTCGCGAAGACCGCGAGCAGATCGATGGCCCGCCCCGGCCAGCCCGCCGCCCGCTCCTCGCCGAGCAGCGGGACGAAAGCGGAGCTCAGCCGGTTGCCGCGGCCCTTGCGGAACCCCGCGTAGGCGAGCGCGAGGCCGGACATGCCGTAGATCGCCCACGGGTGCAGGGTCCAGTGGAAGAAGGAGTACTCCAGCGCCGTGCGGGCCGCGGCGGGCGAGTTGGCGGTGACGCCGCTGCCGGGGGGCGGGGACACGAAGTGCAGCAGCGGTTCGCCCACGCCGTAGAACATGAGGCCGATGCCCATGCCCGCGCTGAACATCATGGCGATCCACGCGAGATTGTTGAACTCGGGCTGGTCGTCGTCCCGGCCCAGCCGGATCCGCCCGAAGCGGCTGAACGCGATCACCACGCACAGGGCGAGGAACACGTCGGCGGCGATGACGAACAGCCAGGCGAAATTGGACAGCACCCAGTTCAGCGCGGCCGACGTCGTCCGGTCGAAGGAGTGCTTGGCCAGCGCCGCCCACGCCACCACCGCGAGGACGGCGGCGGCTCCGATCGCGACGAGGGTGAGGTCCGGGGAGTCGTCCGCCGGCGGACCGGAGGCGGCCGGGTCGGGCGACTCGTATGCGTCGGTGCTCATGTCGCCCCACTATGGCCGGGATGCACTGAATTGGGCGTCCTGGCACGCCGTCCGCAGGCATGGGCAACACGCAATCCCCCGGGTAGGGTCGCGGCGCGGCGGCCCGTGCTCGTTGTGCGGCGCGGGCCCGGACGGCGAGGGGACGGCGGGATGACAGACGCGACGGCCGCGGGGGCGACGGCGGGGGGCTCGGGCGCGTCCGGCCGCCGGGTGCTGATCGCCGCGGACAAGTTCAAGGGCTCGCTCACGGCGGTCGAGGTCGCCGAGCGCGTGGCGGCCGGCCTGCGGCGCGCGGCGCCCGGCGTACGGGCCGAGGAGCTCCCCGTCGCGGACGGCGGCGACGGCACGGTGGCCGCCGCCGTGGCCGCGGGCTTCGAGCGCCGCACGGAGCGGGTCACCGGGCCGCTGGGGGAGCCCGTCACGGCCGCGTACGCGCTGCGCGGCGACACCGCCGTGGTGGAGATGGCCGAGGCCTCCGGTCTGCGGCACCTGCCCGGCGGGCGGTACGCCCCGCTCACGGCCGGGACGTACGGCACCGGGGAACTGCTGCGGGCGGCGCTCGACGCGGGCGCGGCCACGGTCGTCCTCGGCGTCGGCGGCAGCGCCTCGACGGACGGCGGAGCGGGCATGCTGAGCGCCCTGGGCGCGCGCTTCACGGACGCGCACGGCACGCCGCTGACCTCCGGCGGCGGCCCGCTGGCCGGGCTCGCGCGCGCCGACCTGTCCGGCCTCGACCCGCGGCTCGCGCGCACCCGGGTCGTCCTGGCGAGCGACGTCGACAACCCCCTGACGGGGCCGAAGGGCGCCGCCGCGGTCTACGGGCCGCAGAAGGGCGCCTCCCCGGACGAGGTGGCCGAGCTGGACGCGGCCCTCGCGCGGTACGCCCGCGTCCTGGCCGACACCGTCGGCCCCCGGGCAGCCGAGTACGCGGGCGCTCCGGGTGCGGGCGCGGCGGGCGGCGTCGGCTACGGCGCGCTCGTCGGACTGGGCGCCGCCTTCCGCCCCGGCATCGACGTGATGCTCGACGCGCTGGGCTTCGCCGCGGCGCTGGAGCGGGCGGACCTGGTGATCACGGGGGAGGGCTCCCTGGACGCGCAGACGCTCCACGGCAAGGCCCCGGCGGGGGTGGCGGCGGCAGCGCGGCGGAGGGGAGTGCCGGTGGCGGCGGTCTGCGGGGTGCTCTCGCTCTCCGCGGCGGAGCTGCGGGGGGCGGGGATCTCGCGGGCGTACGCGATCGCTTCGCTGGAGCGGGACCGGGAGCGGTGCATGGCTGAGGCGGGGCCCTTGCTGGAACGGCTCGCCGAGCGGGTGGCGGCGGATTTCCTTCTTTGACCGCCTGCGGCGGGCTTTTTCCCCTACCCGCCCCTTCCCGAAACTGGGGGCAAGCCCCCAGACCCCCGAACCGCGCTTCGCGCGGTGTCCTCAAACACCGGCACGGGGGGGATAAGCAGGCCCGGAAGCCC